>JALERP010000079.1 GCA_022764085.1 Prevotella sp. | reverse complement strand
TCCGAACAGAGAAGTTAAGCCCACTTACGCCGATGGTACTGCAATGCAATGCGGGAGAGTAGGAAGCCGCCTTCTTTTTTAATCAAGCGAAGCCCTGAGGATAGCAATATCTTCAGGGCTTTTTCGTTGAGGTGATTTTTTCTTATAATTGATTACAATAAATAACTGAAAACTGCGTTTTATAATTAAATGTATTGGGTTAAAAGATGGCTTATATGGATTTATCGCTGGCGACATTGCAGAGGCTTTGGCGTTCAGTCTCCTACTGACTATAGTTTTATACGATATGTCATTAATGAGCATTACCCATATTATGCATATAAAGATCTTGCTGAAAAGTTTCCTCATTTAAACCATATCTTGAGGAAAAAGGCAGAACTGCTTTTTAGGGTTGCCAACTATATTCAATCTTCATCGGCTTTGATCTTGTCCGAATATGATGTATATAAATACTATATAACTTCTGGATGTCGTAAGACAAGTGTCAGATATGAGTTCAATTATGGTTGCCAGGATGATAGAAATCTGATTGTTGTTTCAGTTTCTTTCATTTCCGAGGACATGTTGAAGGAAGTCGTTTCTAATTTGCAGTATGGACAGATTCTTGTGATAGATGACATTGATACGAGGTGCGGGCGTAGGCTATGGAAAGATATAATTAATAACGACAGAACAACCATCACTTTCGACTTATATTATATAGGAATCGTGATGAATGTTGTGAATAGATATAAACACGATTATGTAGTAAACTTTTAGTATATGAAGATAACAAAAGTATATACCAAGACTGGTGACGAGGGTATGACAAGCCTTGTCGGCGGTGTGCGAATTAGTAAGGCTGATATTAGGATTGAGGCTTATGGGACAGTAGATGAGCTGAACTCCCATATTGGACTTTTGTCGGCATACAACACTGATGATGCTATTGATTCTGTATTGACAAGGATACAGTCTGACCTTTTTATTGTAGGCACTCATCTTGCCACTGACCAAAGTCAGACTCCTTTGTATTCTTCAGCGATATTACCAGAGGAAGAAGTTGAATACCTCGAAAATGAGATTGACGCAATCCTCGATGAATTACCTGAGAAACTTGGCTTTGTTCTTCCTGGAGGCAGCATATCAGCATCGCAGGCTCACGTATGTCGCACTGTTAGCAGGCGTGCCGAACGCTGTGTCATACGGCTTGCCCAACAAGCTACAGTAGGCAAGGAAATACTGCAATTTTTGAACCGTTTATCGGACTTTTTCTTCGTTTTGGCAAAAAAACTGAATAATATTGAAGGAAAAAGTGAAAAAATATGGCAGAAACCTTGTAAATAAGAATAAAATTATTACTTTTGCGGCAAAATTAAGACACATTTAAAAAATAGACACTATGTATTGGACACTTGAATTAGCATCGAAACTGGAAGACGCACCCTGGCCGGCTACTAAAGAAGAGTTGATAGACTACGCAATTCGCTCGGGTGCCCCGCTCGAAGTTCTTGAGAACCTTCAGGAAATCGAGGACGAGGGAGACGTATATGAAAGCATTGAGGATATTTGGCCTGATTATCCTACAAAGGAAGATTTCCTGTTTAATGAGGACGAATATTAAACTGCTAAAGCACAGAAGGCCGCTCTTTTCACTAAGAACGGCTTTTCTGTTTATTTTCCTACTGGGTTTTGCTTATGTCAAGGCTCAGTATGACCCGTCGTTCTCTCATTATTGGGCTATGGAGCCATCGTTCAACCCAGCTGCAGTGGGCAAACAGTCCAAGATTAACGTCGCCGTTGCTTACAATATGACCTTTGCGGGATTTGAGAATAATCCCAAGACGATGTATGCATCGGGTGACATGCCTTTTTATTTTCTCAAGTCATATCACGGGGTGGGAGTCCAACTTCTTAACGATGAGATTGGTCTTTTCTCCCACAAGCGTTTTGGACTTCAGTATGCCTATCGCCACAAGCTCTTTGGCGGAATGATTGGGGTCGGAGTGCAGTTTGGGATGATAAGCGAGACATTTGATGGTTCCAAAGTGGATATGGAGGATTCTACAGACCCAGCTATTCCCACATCTGAAGTGACTGGTTCTGGTATGGACTTGGGGGTTGGACTCTACTATACCCACGGCTCCTGGTATGCAGGTTTGTCAATGCTACATGCCACCAGTCCGAAGATAGAAATGGGCGAAAAGCAGATTTTTAACATTGACAAAACGTATTATTTTACTTGTGGACACAATATTAAGCTTAAAAATCCGTTTTATAGCATAGAGCCGTCTTTGCTTGCACGCACTGACGGCACTGCCTATAGGGTGGATGTAACTGGCAGGGTGAAGTATGTCAACGACAAAAAAATGATGTATGGAGGGCTATCATATAGTCCGACAAACTCCGTGACATTACTTGTTGGCGGAATGTTCCATGGCATCTGCCTTGGCTACAGTTATGAGGTATATACTTCAGCTATTAGTATCGGCAACGGAAGCCACGAGATTTTCATAGGCTATCAGACGGATATCGACTTTGGAAAGAAAGGGCGTAACCGTCATACGAGTGTGAGATATTTATAAGACGTACCATTGTAAGATAATAATAAGAAAAAGAAACATTATATATGAGAATGGCAAATACTTTAAAGGCCTTGAGCCTACTGTCGCTTACTCTGTTGATGGTGGCTTGTTTTGGCGGTAAGGTCACTTCGTCTTCTGGCGGAGAAGTCACCGGTGTGGGTGGGCGTGCCTTCACGGAGCCAACTCCATACGGCATGACACTTATCAAGCGAGGGCATCTGCGTATGGGTATGGAGAAGCAGGACAGCCTATGGGGCAAGCAGACACCTGTGAAGGATATTTCTGTTGAAGGATTCTGGATGGACGAGACTGAAATTACAAATTCCCAGTATCGTCAGTTTGTTAATTACGTCCGCGACTCCATTATCCGTGAGCGTCTTGCCGACCCAGCATACGGTGGTGACGAGACATACAAGATAGAGGAAGACAAGAACGGTGACCCGGTCACGCCTCACCTCAATTGGAAGAAGGCTCTGCCGCGCAAGCCCAACGAGGACGAGCAGCGTGCTCTTGAGAGCATCTACACTACCAACCCTGTTACAGGCGAGAAAATGCTCGACTGGAAGCAGTTCAACTATAAGTATGAAATATACGACTACACTACAGCAGCCCTGCGCAAGTATCGTCTTGACCCTGCTGAACGCATTCTCGACACGGATGTAAAGGTTGACGAGAATAAGGAAGTGTGGATATCTAAGGACACTGCTTACATCGATGACGAGGGACGAATCATACGTGAGACTATCAACCGTCCGTTAAGCGGACCGTGGGACTTCCTCAATACCTATATAGTGAATATCTATCCCGATACCACCTGTTGGGTGAACGACTTCCCAAATGCCAACAATGAGGTATATATGCGCAACTATTTCAGTAATCCCGCATATAACGACTATCCTGTGGTGGGAGTGACATGGGAGCAAGCAAACGCTTTCTGCGCATGGCGTACAGAATATCTGCTGAAAGGTCTTGGACCGTCGGCACGCTTCGTACAGCGCTATCGCCTGCCCACCGAGGCAGAATGGGAGTATGCCGCACGTGGAAAGGACCAGACTGAGTTCCCATGGGAGAATGCCGACGTGGCGAGTGGCAATGGATGTTTCTTTGCCAACTTCAAGCCTGCCAACGGCAACTATACCAAGGACGGCAACCTTATTACGAGCAAGGTGGGAATATATTCCTCCAACAGTAATGGACTGTTTGACATGGCAGGCAATGTGGCTGAATGGACAAGCACTGTATTTACTGAGGCAGGAGTGGAAGCTATGAACGACATCAATCCCCAGCTGAAATACAACGCTGCCAAGGAAGACCCCTACCGTCTTAAGCGCAAAAGTGTGCGCGGAGGTTCGTGGAAAGACCCCGAAACATATATCAAGTCTGCATGGCGCTCCTCTGAATATCAGAACCAGCCCCGCTCATTCATCGGTTTCCGCTGCGTGAGGAGCCTTGCAAACACAACAAGTCAGAAATCACCTAAATCCAAGAAGAAATGACAGAATACAGTAAGTTCAATATGGTTTACCGACTGCAGAAATGGATGGACAGCGTGCCTGGCCAGACATTCCTCAATTATGCATACAGCTGGGGTGCGTCGGTGGTTATCCTGGGTACATTGTTCAAGTTGACCCACCTGCCGGGAGCTAACTTCATGCTCTATTTAGGTATGGGCACCGAGGTGATTGTGTTCTTCCTCTCGGCATTCGACCGTCCCTTTGACAAGACTGCCGATGGCATGGATCTTGCCATACATTCCGAAGAGGAGAATGAAGGAGAGGCTGCAACAGGTGGCGTCCAGGTTCAGGGAGGCGGCACTGTAATTATCGGCAGCGGATTTGTCGGCGGTGGAGCAGTAGAAAGTGGTAATTCCGGAAAAACGGGTATATCATCTGTGGATACTGGTGGTTCAGGAGAAACAGGTATTTCGGGAGAAACTATTATTGGTGGCGGCGGTGTTGTCGGTGGCGGTGTTGTCGGCGGTGGCGTTGTCGGCGGTGGTGTTGTCGGCGGTCTTGCAGGCTCACCTGTGGCTCAATCAGCAAATGCGTCATGGATTCAGCAGCAGCAGGAACTGTCGCCAGAGATGGAAGAGGCTACCACCAACTATGTGGCGGAGCTTAACCGTCTAACCGAGATGCTTGCAAAGGTTTCCGAACAGAGCGCCCGCCTCACCCGAGACTCCGAGGAGATGGAAAACCTCAACCGCACGCTTACCGGTATATGCAAGGTTTATGAGATGCAACTCAAGGGAGCAAGTGCGCAGATTGGCACTATCGACCAAATAAACGAGCAGTCAAGGCGTATGGCTGAGCAAATCGGCGAACTTAACAAGATTTATGCCCGAATGATTGAGGCAATGACCGCAAATATGGTTAAGAGCTGATAATTGAATTAAGAATTAAGAGTTAAGAGTTAAGAATTAAGAGTTAAGAATTGGGCTAAATATAAAATGGCAATAAAGAAACGACCAGTATCTCCCCGCCAAAAGATGATTAACTTGATGTACGTCGTCTTGATGGCTATGTTGGCACTTAACGTGTCAACAGAGGTGCTCAATGGCTTCTCTATTGTAGAGGAGAGCATCAGGCGCACATCAGCTAATGCTGCAAAGGAGAACAAGGTGATATATGACAATTTCGAGGCGCAGCTCAAGGCTAACCCGGCGAAGGTGAAAGCCTGGTTTGACAAGGCTCAGACTGTCAAAAAGATGAGCGACTCTCTTTATAACCTTGCCGAGGAACTAAAACTCGCCATTGTCCGCGAGGCTGACGGTGATGACGCTGACGTACATAACATAATTGCCAAGGACAACCTTGAGGCAGCCAACCAGGTGATGCTTGCTCCTGGACGAGGACGTGGTGGCGAACTATTCAATGCCATCAACTCTTTCCGCTCCCGTATCCTTGCTATGGTGGACGACCCGGAGCAGAAGCAGATTATCAGTAGCAACCTCACCACCGACATACCCAAGAATGCGGTCACCATGGGCAAGAACTGGCAGGAATATATGTTTGAAGATATGCCTACTGCTGGTGCTGTCACACTGCTGACCAAGTTGCAGAGCGACGTGAGATACGCTGAGGGAGAGGTGCTTCACAAACTTGTCTCCAATATCGACGTAAAGGATATACGTGTTAACTCGCTTAATGCTTTCGTCATACCTAATGCACAGACTATTGTGCGAGGTGACAAGTTCTCTGCACGCATTGTTATGGCGGCAATGGACACAACACAGGTGCCGGATATATATATCGGCAACCGCAAGATGGAATTGCGAGACGGTCTCTACGAGACTGTGTGTGGCAAGACTGGAGACTTCACGCTTGCCGGATTCATCGAGACTGTCAACGGAAGTGGAGAGCGTGTGCGTCGTGATTTCTCACAGAAATATTCTGTGGTTGACCCAAGCGCCACTGTCTCAGCCGACCTTATGAACGTTCTCTATGCGGGATACAGCAATCCGATAAGCGTAAGTGTCCCTGGAGTGCCTCTAAACAAGATAACTGCCTCGATGACAGGCGGTACATTACAACCTGTTGGTATGGGTAAGTATATTGCCCGTCCGGCAAAAGTGGGGCAGAATGTCACCATCACCGTGTCAAGCATCAATACCGGACGGCCCCAGCAGATGGGACAGTTCACCTTTCAGGTGCGCAAGTTGCCCGACCCTACAGCCTACATAGCCATGAAGGATGAGAAAGGCGTGCCCTCGCGCTATCGTGGTGGTGGCATATCCAAGGCAAGCCTTATGTCTATCGACGGCATTGGAGCTGCCATCGACGATGGTATTCTCGACATCTCATTCCGTGTGCTCGGTTTCGAGACAGTCTTCTTCGACAATATGGGTAATGCAGTGCCGATGGTGAGCGATGGGGCTCATTTCTCAGCTCGCCAGAAGGATACTTTCCGCAAGCTCTCACGCAACAAGCGGTTCTACATATCTCGAATAACGGCTGTCGGACCCGATGGCATTGAGCGCAAGCTGCCATCGTCGATGGAGGTCATTGTCAAGTAAATTAAGAATTAAGAGTTAAGAATTAAGTGATTATGAAAAGGATATTTCTTTTGTTGATGATAGTATGCGTTAGTGGCATGGCGATGGCTCAGCCAAAGGCGCGTCGTAATGAAGCCAAGGCGAAGAAGGAGCAGCAGGGCGGCTCGGGTAATGCGCAGATGACTATCCGTGCCCGCGAGATGTTCCCCACTTCTATCGACATGCCCGAGAACGTGGTGTGGCGCAGGGATATCTACCGTGAGATTGACCTCAGCAAGGAGTCTAACTCCACACTCTATTATCCTGTGGAGCCAGTGGGCAAGCAGATGAATCTTTTCACCTATATTTTCAAGCTCGCACTCTTTGGATATATCCCTGTATATGAATATCGTCTTGACGGCAACGAGGATTACTCCGACTCCGCTAAGGTGAAGATAAAGACTGTTCTCGACAACTACCATATCTATTATGAGGAGAAAGACGGCAAGCTGCGTGTAGATAACAGTGATATACCTTCTGCCGAGGTTAAGATGTTCTATCTTAAGGAGTCTGCATACTATGATCAGGCGAACTCTTCATTCCGCCGCAAGGTGCTTTCTCTATGTCCCGTTATGATGCGCGAGGACGACTTTGGAGGCGAGGCTTCGAAATATCCTCTTTTTTGGGTAAAATATACCGACCTTGAGCCTTATCTCAGTCGTCAGACCATGTCGGCAAGCAGTCTGAATAATGCAGCTACAATAAGTGCCGATGACTATTTTACTCTCAATAAGTATGAGGGCAAGATTTACAAGACCAACAATCTCCTCGGACGCACCTTGGCGCAATATTGCCCAACCGATTCCGCTATGGTTAAGGAACAGAAGCGTATTGAGGACGAACTTCTCAAGTTCAGCAAGAATATCTACGGCGACCAGGCACGCAAAGACTCACTGGACAGCATAGCCAAGCTCGACCCCAAAGTTGCAAAGAAAGCATTGAAGGAGAAGAAGGCAAAGACCTCTCGCCGCTCTTCGTCCTCGTCAGAGGCTAAGGCAGAAAAGAAACGCTCTCAGTCATCTTCCAAGGCATCCTCAGGAAGTGGTTCCGCCCGTGTTTCCGTCCGTCGCGAAAGACATTGATACAAATATTTATAATAACGTTTATGAAGAAAATTTTTACAGCAATTATGTTTATGGCAGCTATGATGGTTGCCATACCTGCAAATGCCGGATTGAATTTCGGTATCAAGGGTGGTTACAACATTACAAACTTCAGTCTCAGTAACCTTAGTGATAATGTAGCAAAGGACAACCAACAAGGTTTTTTCATTGGTCCGAGCCTAAAGATTGGCATCCCCGTGTTGCCGGTTGGCTTCGAGATTGCAGCCTTGTATGACCAGCGTGATGCTAAGCTCGATGGCGAGAAAGTGTCTCAGAAGAGCATCAATGTCCCTGTCAACGTGCGCTACGAGTTCGGTCTCGGCGATATGGCAGGTGTTTATCTTGCCGCTGGTCCGCAGTTCGGTTTCAATATCGGAGACAAGAGATTCAATGTTGATGAGCAAAGTAACAATTTCAAGCTGAAAGACAGCAATCTCAGTCTCAACCTTGGTGCTGGAGTGCGTCTCATCAATCATATTGAGATTGGTTTTAGTTATAATATCGCCCTTGGCAATACAGGTGAGTTTGATGGAATAGGTGATGCTGTCAGCGGTGCCACCAACGCAATTACCGGTAAAGGCAAGAGCAATGCCTGGCAGATTTCAGCCGCTTATTATTTCTGATGGATTATTCCGCTTGTTTTACATGTTGATTACAGCGGGTCAACATCATAATAGATGACGAGCGAGTTAAACCGCTTGTCCTTCAAGATATCCGAGTGCGCCTTACGTAAGTATTGGCGCACTTTTTGTATGTCTATACCGTTCTCCAACTTTATCATTATCTTACGGATATTCAGCGACTTCACCTTAGCAACCGATGGTTTGTCGGGACCCAGTACACGCTCGCCAAACCATATTCGCAGTTTGAACGCCAATGTGGCTGCGGCACTTGCCACAACCTTGTCGTCCCTATGCTTGAGATACACATACACCAGACGGTAGAATGGTGGATAATGGAATTCCTTGCGCTCGGCTGTAACACCTTCGTACATCGCCTCATAGTTGTTGTTCATAACCTGCTGTACTATTGGCAGATCAGGGCTTTTAGTCTGTAGAATCACCAGCCCGCGCTTGCCCTTTCTTCCCGCTCTGCCGCCCACTTGTGCCATCATCATAAAGGCATGTTCGTAAGCGCGGAAGTCAGGGAAGTTAAGCATCGAGTCGGCGTTCAGTATTCCCACCACGCTCACGTTGGCAAAGTCAAGTCCTTTGCTAATCATCTGTGTGCCAATAAGGATATTGGTCCTGCCCATGGCAAAGTCATTGATTATTCGCTCGTATGCGTTGCGCGTCTTTGTAGTGTCCAAGTCCATTCTTGCCACCTTCGCCTCCGGGAAGATGTCGCGAATGGACTCCTCGATTTTCTCAGTACCATAGCCGCGCGTACGCAATTCCGTTCCCTCACAGTTCGGGCATTTTGTTGGTATAGAGTATGTGTATCCGCAGTAGTGGCAAGTCAGCTGGTTGGTGTTGCGGTGTAGTGTGAGACTCACGTCGCAGTGCTGGCAGTGGGGCACCCATCCGCACTGTTTGCACTCAATCATCGGCGCAAATCCTCTCCTATTCTGAAACAGTATCGCTTGCTTACCCTCCTCCAGTGCCTTGCGCACCTCAGCGAGCAACATAGGCGAAAACGGGCCTGTCATCATCTTCCTGTGTTGCAGGTCCTTTACATCCACTATTCGGAACTCTGGCAGTTCTATACCCTCAAATCTTTGTGTAAGAGACACATATCCGTATTTCCCCGTCTTTGCGTTATAGTATGACTCGATGGATGGTGTGGCGGTGCCGAGCAGAGTCTTTGCGCCATACATCGAGGCAAGCACTATAGCAGCACTTCGTGCATGGTATCGTGGTGCGGGGTCCTGCTGTTTGAATGATGTCTCATGCTCCTCGTCAATAATCACCAAACCCAGCTTTTGGAATGGCAGGAACACCGCCGACCTCGCCCCCAAGATAATGTCATAAGGGTCTTTCGACATTTGTTTTTGCCATATCTCAACCCTCTCACCGTCAGAGTATCTTGAGTGATAGATGCCCAATCTCCGTCCGAACACCTTCTGCAGTCTGTCCATTATCTGCACAGTCAGCGCAATCTCCGGCAGCAGGTAGAGCACCTGCTTTCCCTCGTCTAAGGTATGTTGGATGAGATGTATGTAAATCTCCGTCTTTCCGCTCGATGTCACACCGTGCAAAAGTGTCACGTTTTTCCTCATCATCGAGAAGAGTATGGCATTGTATGCGTCCTGTTGTGCCGGACTGAGTTTCTGTATGTTTTCGGGATGTGGTTCGCCCGAGTGGTTTAGCCTTCCCACCTCCTTTTCGTATGTCTCCAGCATTCCTCTTTTCACCAGCATACCGATGGTGGTCGATGTAGAGTGGGATGCGTTCATGAGTTCCTCGCGTGTTATCTCTTCGATATTAGCGTGATGTTCAGCCTCGTCCCAATGAGATAGTTGCAGATATCCCAAGAAAGCGGCGAGTTGCTTTTCGGCACGAGTCAGCATATTGATGGCAATGTGCAGTGCCTCTACAGTCCTATACTTTTCCGCCAATCGGATATATGTTTCAGTCTTTGGTTTATATCCGTCCTCTGCCTTTAGTCCGGCGGGCATGGCGGCCTTGTATATGTCGCCTATAGGTGCGAGGTAATATTCCGCAATCCATTGCCACAGTTGGAGTTGCTTGTCAAGCAGCATTGGTTGTTTGTCAGCAATGTCGATAATCTCCTTGGTATTATAGCCCTTTGGCTCTTCATCGTGAAACCTCACCACTATTCCGACATACGTTTTCTTAGGGCCGAAATTCACTAATACGCGCATACCGAATGCAATCTGTTCCCGCAGTCTTTCAGGAACGGCATAGGTGAAAAAGCCCTCAAGTGGAACAGGTAATAAAATATCAGCGTATTTCATGAGTAACAAATTAGAATAATGTCCTTTCTGCCCAGTCGCCGCGGTCGAGATTACGATAATCTACAGCTTCGGCAATATGGTTGAGCTCCACTTGTGGAGAGCCAGCCAAGTCGGCTATTGTGCGAGCCACCTTGAGAATACGCCCGTATGCTCGTGCCGACAGTTTCAGTTTGCCGATACCGAAGTATATTGAGTCGGCGCCGGCTTGAATGGCAGCCGCAAGACTTACCCTTGAGCCTACGGGCGCCATTATTTCATATTGTGATAAATCTTTGTCCATTTCGCGGCAAAGTTACGGATAATATTCGATATATCCAAATTATTGGGTAGAAAAATGAAGATTCTTTCTTCACTCTTCATTTTTCAACATCTTAATTACCTCCTCCAATGCCTTGAGATTGCGGGCGTCAACCTTCATGTCGAGGACATTGCCTTGAGGGTCAACGAGTTTGTAGGTGGGGAATGAGTTGACCTTCAGATAGCGCTCTATGGCTGACTGCTGCTCTTGGGGAAGATTGAAGTGGGCGACATTGGGTCCTGTGACGTTATACTCCTTGATGACATTCTCCCATGAATCCATAGGACTGTTGTTGGCGAAATATACATACTGCATGTCATGCTTGGACAGCCGCTCGTACAATTCCTGCGAATGAGAGAGGGCTGCCTTGCAAGGACTGCACCATGTGCCCCACACGTCGATGAGCACAATCTTGCCCTTGAATGGCTCAAGCAGTTTTTTCAGTATCTCCTCGCCCTCGGTCATGCCGGCTACATCGTCGCCGGTCTTCATAATGAGCTTGTCCAACTGGCGGTTGGCGAGGGCAATGTAATAGTCGTTTCTTTTTACCACATCATCATATATCGAAGGAATGGTTATCCATGTCTTCAGCGTGTCCATCAACTCTTGCGGCAAGGCCTTGTGAGTGCCATATTATCGAATAAAGAGCCTTTTTGCCATCAATGGATATATTTCGGATTCCCTTGCGGTTTTTCCCTACCTTAACATTCAACGTCTCGTTTCCGTAGCTCATTGTGATGTCGGCTTCTCCAGATTTCTCGTTCACCTCAGCTTTTATGTCCCATATCTTGCAGTCGTATATGGCATAGTCGCCGAGGAAGGCGATGTCCCAGTTGCCTGTCGATTCATTGCGCCAATAAGAGGGGAAGAGCATCTTGTGGCGTTCCTCCGCCGAACGTATGCCGCAAATCTTATATGCCTTGTCACTTTCGCCCTCGATGAAGTCAAACACCTTGGTATTGAGAGGCAGCGGTTGGAAGTGAAAGACGATGTCGCGCTTGTTGTCGGCATTTGTCTTGACGAACTTGTCGAGCTCAATGCCGTCGGCTGACACCAAGGCATATCTCTTACCGTCGGCAAGCAAGTAAGTGCTGCTCGCAAATTGGAATTTAAAAGAGTCATAGTCACTGCGCAAGCTGACAGTGACGCTCACCGTCGTCTCTGTCTTCTTCAGTTCCACGCGATTAACGTCAATTGCAGTATTGAAAAAGCCATCTCCATGCACGTTTCCATTTTCAGTGGTAGGCTTCTCCCAAACGACCTCCTTGCCTTTTGCCTCACTGCCCACGATGCAGAGCAGAGCCAAGATTGTCAATAGTATTTTCTTCATAAATTCAATTGTTTAATATTTGCCGCAAAATTACGATATTTTTTATTTTTCACTCAATCCCAAGATGATACAGGATATATGTTTCGCCGCATTTGATGTGCTTCTCGGAGAGCGAGTTGACATACTTCTGGCAGTTTTGTGCCGTTTTGGATAAGGAACCGTAATTAGCGCACAATTCGTTGAAAATTATGGTCTGGGGATTCAGAATCTCTTTCACCACTGTCGAATGTAATATCAGAAGAGCCTCAGGTGGACACTGCCAGCTGTTCATGGTGCTTATAAGTCCTTCTATATCCTTGTCTAACAGTGCATTCCATTCCTTTATACTCTTGAATGTGTCATCGACATTTTTCCACGATGTTTTTCGCGATTTTGTACCGTTGATGATATTCATGAGTTGCTGTATTCTTTCATAATTTTCCTTTATTATTTCTGATTTATGAGCGATCTTCTGCAGTTCTAATTCAAAGGTAGCTTTCTTTACATAGTCAAGGTTGTTTTTCCATTTATTTGCAGCATCTAACGCTGAGAAGTGAATCTGTTCAGAGGCACTTGAGGCAACCGGGGCACATGAGTCTGGTTCTGCCACAACGCCTAGATTTGTTATCAGGCTCTTTCCAGAGAATCGCCCTACACGTTGCTCGTAGTCATTGTCCCCATCGAAATATCCATTATGAACGGTGATCTTATACGTCTCATTGGGTACGAAGTCGAGGTCTATCCATGCCGAACAGAGCGAGCCGTCGGGGAAGATGCAGCGCAGACGACCCACCTTTGGCTTGTCCAACTCCACGCTATACGAGAATCTCTTGTTTATGACAGGCACACATGCCACATAATCATCATCAGCCACATTGTTCAATTCCTCGTAAGTGTCTGCAATATAAATATTGTACAAGGAGTCCTTGATGTTTTCATCCACTCGTCCCTCTATCTTGAAAGTGCTGCGTGCTGTCTCCATAGTATTCTCGAAGAGGTCAGGACGCAAGGATGTGATTATGTATATCATACCATAGATCTTGTCCTTACGTTTTTCCCATACTATGGCATAAGCGTCGCGGAACTGCGGGTTTTCGGCATTCTTACAGCACATGAGCCACATCTCCTGCAAACTGTTCGCCCTGACTCGTAGGGATTTACGTTTGTTTCCGTTGTCCGTTATCACCTTCAGATTGACCAGGTCTCCACTATTGGGCACCATGTGCGACAGTCGGTAGCTTAGCTCCTCGTCTTTTTGGAATGCCTGCCCTGCGACCTTTAAGAAGTCACTGTCCGCAATGGGGAGAGAGAATTTGACGATACGCTCGAACGACTCGATGGTATTGGTGTTGGGGTTCTTTATCTTCTCATAGCTTTCTCCGTTCTCTATGGCGAAGTTGTAGATGATGTTATTCAGTTGTTCAATAACGTTGATAGGTTTATTTTGCGTCTTATTCCTTGACGTTTTCTGTGCACCCATTGTTGCCGGTATTACGGCAAGGGCAATGAGTATAAAAATCTTTTTCATGACTATTCTATTTGATATTAGCTGTTTGTTCAATGTTATATTTCGCTATTTCGAGTTCGAGTTTCACCCATTTGATATACGCCTCGTTTGCCAGACGTTTCATGAGTGCTATCTCCTCAGGAGTATATCTGAGGTTCTCCGGTCGTGTTATGGGGAGGTCGCTCTCTGAAATGGTTCTCGGCTTATGACTCTCCTCTGTTTTCTCTGCCATGGCAAGGTCGCATACCTTGTCTTCTTCTTTCTTTTCAGATATAGTGTCGCGTTTTGCCGTCACAACTTTGTGTGCTTTCTGCTTGACGGTTATTACCTTTTCAGGCTTTGCCATGGCAATCATTTCTTTAGTTCTACTTTCTGTAGAACGCTTTTCAGTAGAACACATTTCAGTTGAAAGCCTTTTGGGAGTCTCAGCCTCCGTTATTTCAGCCGTAGAGCGACTTTCCGTCACCTCTTTTTCTGGCGGGGCGGTATATACGAGTATAAAGGCAGCCACACAAGCAGCGGCAAGCCAAGGCCATAGCTTTCGGAGACGTTTCTGTCCCTTCTTCCTTACCGTTTCTTGTTCCATACGCCGCATTATTCTTTCGTTAATGTCGGTGGGCATAGAGGGGCGTGCCATCTCCTCATGTCGTATAGCCTCGCGGAGGCAGTCCTTTATGTTAGCGTTCTCTTTCATAATCGTATATTTTTAATTATCTTGCAGAGTTTCTTTCTTGTACGGCTTAGTCTCGAACCGATGGTCGAGGGCGTTGACCCAGTGACGAATGCTATGTCGTTCATACTGAGGTCGTCGTAGTAGAACATCGTGATGAGAGCCTGTTCCTCTGGAGTCAGTCGTTGGATGGCAGAGCGCAGCATGTGAATGTTCTCGTTGTCGGGTCTGCCTATTATTCTCTCCATTTCTTCCTCAGATATGTTGTCGGAGTCGTTTCCGTAGTCCTCAAGACTTATTGTTTTCGTCTTCGAATGGCGAAGGAAACTTACCGCCTCATTGTAGGCTATTCTCAGGAGCCAGGTCTTCAACGAGGCTTTCTCCCCGTCATACCTATCTATATTATTAAAGGCTTTGACAAAGACATCCTGATAGATTTCCTCGGCATCCTCGTTGCACGACACAATCCTCACCACTTGAGCCCAGACATTTCTGCCGAAGAGTTCAAGGGTCTCTTGCTGTGCTTTGGGACTTTGTTGCCTCAGTCCCTCTATGAGGTGTGTCTCTGTTTCCGCCATTTTTCTTTTCTTTCTACCTATATATACGCAAAAACTAATAGAAGCATTGCATTGAAAGAGAATTTTTTTTCAAGAGAATATTACTTTTTTCTTCTTTAACTTACCATACTTGCATTGAGCTCCTACATCTCCACCTGCGACACCACCTCTCCATCGAAGAGGTTGACTATGCGGTCGGCATAGTTGGCGTCGTGCTGTGAATGGGTCACCATGATGATTGTTGTGCCCTCGCGATGCAGTTCGGCAAGCAGGTCCATTACCTCACGTCCATTGCGGGAGTCGAGGTTGCCGGTAGGCTCGTCGGCAAGGATAATCTTCGGCGAGGGGATTACGGCTCGCGCTATTGCCACACGTTGCTGCTGACCGCCCGAGAGTTGGCATGGGAAATGCTTTGAGCGGTGGGCAATGCCTACGCGCTCCATTATCTCCTGCACACGTCGGCGACGCTCACTGCGCGAGATACCCATATAGAGCAGTGGCAACTCGATATTTTCCACGACATTCAGTTCCTCGATGAGGTTGAAACTCTGAAACACGAAACCAATCGTTCCCTTGCGCAGTTCGGTGCGCTCGTTTTCCTGCATACGGCTCACGTCGGTGCCGTTGAGTAGGTATGTGCCCTCCGTGGGATTGTCGATAAGTCCGAGGATGTTGAGCAGTGTTGACTTGCCGCATCCCGAAGGACCCATAATAGCCACAAACTCACCTTCTTTCACTTCGAGGCTCACGTTCTGTAAAGCCCAGGTCTCCACATCGTCTGTGCGGAAGACTTTCTTGATGTTGTCTAATTTGATCATATCTTTATTATTTTATTCCTTAACTATTTCATTTGCCGGATTTACATTCATTGCACTGCGTATATGCCTGAAGACGATGACGAATGTCACTGCCGCCACTATCAAGATGCCGAGCAGGAGGGAGACAATCGCGCTTTGTTGAGGCTCATCCGACGAATCTCTGAATATATCTGCAATCATGAGAGCGGCAGGTATGTTTATCACCGAAGCCACCGCTATGGCAATGACATACGTCTTGCCGAAGATGAGGGCGATGTTGCGGGTCTTTGCTCCGTTTATCTTGCGTATCGCCATCTCCTTGCGTCGCCCACGGGTGTCGAGAGCCACCGAACTGTATATGCCCATGGCACAGACAATCAGACTCACTATCGAGAGTATTATGGTAACGGTGTCCGAACAATCCGTTACGAATGCATCAATGCACATGGTGTCACGCATATTTCGTACAATACTCTTACGCAAGGCGGGATAGATCTTGTTGACCAATGCGTTTGTTTCTGCCTTCAGTTCGTCGTATTTCCCCTTCTTCGGCACCATGATATAGTCGCAGTCTTGCATTGCTTCCTTGTCGATGACTACAGCAATGTTGTCAGAACGGTTGTAGGGTAGGAAACTGAATGTTCCAACCACTGGATAGTCGGTTTGTATTTTCAGCATACCATTGTGTATAATGCCTAATTCCTTGTATAACCTATACGTGCTCTCGCTCAGCAATACGCATCTGCTTCGGTCGGCATTTCCCGGCAACCATTTCACGTCGATGTTCATGAATTTCACAAACGACATGTCACCTACTACATACGATTGTAAGTGAGTCGTGCTCACTTTCCCTTTCAGGTCCTCCCTTTCATTCAGTTCGTCTACATACAGCCAAATTGATTTCATGGGAATCAGTTTGTCGATGCTCGGCAACTTACTGAGACCATCCCTGAATTCCATGCTGTTGAACTCTTCAAACGGGATGCACAACATACATTGCTTATAAAAGCTGTCGTTGTCAGGAACATTGAATTGCTTATATGTTATCTTTGTCATCTGATAAATCTGGATTGTGGAGCATACGAAGAAGATGCTCACAGCCAACTGTATGGTGAGCATGGCATTGCGCATAAAATGGGTGCGACTGCGACGCAACGATGCGGCAAGTCCACCTTCCGACTTGCATATACGCCTGATGGTGAGCCAAATAATGAGTGAGCTG
>JALERP010000043.1 GCA_022764085.1 Prevotella sp. | reverse complement strand
TTCAGAGTTGTCGGCTAAAATCTTGTACTCCTTGCCAAATCCTTCCTCTACATTTGTGATTATAGCTGTAGGAGAAGGCATGGCAATCTCCTCACATACTACTTCATTGATAATCTCTTCAGATGCATTCTCCTCATTGTCAGAGAGAGTAGTCCAAACTTTCAGTTCACCAGACTTTGTGCAATAGATAATCTTCTTACCGAAATATTCCTCTGCATTCTGCTCAAACTCACGAGTATCATTTGCATCGCCATATTCAACAGTGTTTTCCTCACCATCAGTAAATGTGTTTCCAACTACATCCTCTGCATCACCTAACTGAATCCAGTGAAGAGTATGTCCCTCATCAAAGCTTACATAATATGCACGCTGTGCTCCAATAGCTGCGAGAAGATCTACAGACGGTTCGTTAGCGAATGGACCCTCAGCCTTGTAAGAAAGACCCATGTTAGAGAGCTGAACTACAGAGTTGGCGCTGTTGGTTGACATTACCCAGATTCCAGCACGGTTCTCTTCGCAAACATAGTTGTGAACACCTGTTTTTACTACATTACCCTCCTCGTCAGAGATAGTGTAAGTGGCTGTCTTGTCAGCAACGTTAATCTCTACTGCGAAAGAATACTTAACGCCAACGTTAAGAGTTGCTGTCTCAGACTCCTCTGTAGGAGCGGGCCAATCGCCACGGGCAGTAGGATTCTCGTTGATTACGATGTCAACAGACTCAGCTGTAGAAGCTGTTACACGATAACGGAAGAAATAGTCTTCACCCTCGTTGTTAAACCAGTGATAGTTGTGTGAAGAAACACGAGAGTCTGTAGCTGTACAAGCGTTGACAGGAAGAAGCACGAACTCCATGTCGGTACGTGTTGCATTGACAGTTATCTTCATGTCCTTAGAGAACTTGTAAGTGTTGTTAGGCAGGGATGCCACATCAACCTTCTGCCAAGCATCCTCGTTCCAGAAACGGTTAATCATACGTCCACCATTGTTGGTGAGTTTTACCTCAAGGTAATCCTTGCTGGGGGTAAGAGTCATACGACCTGCATCCTGAAGAGTCCATCCGTCAGCCTTGTCGGTCGGAATCTTGAAGAAGAACTTGTCCATCAACTCTGCTTTTGCCATCGTGCAACAGATAAGCATAAGCAACGAAATTAAAGTAAACTTTTTCATTGTTTAAAATTTTAGTTAATATAATATTTATTAATTATTTCGTTCCAGTCTCCGACAGTGTGCTTGCGCAACACTGACTTCAACTGGATTTCCGAATACATTATTTGTTCCAACCTTCGTTCTGAACAATGGCATTGCCCGACTTCATAATCTCGGTCTGTGAGAAGGGGAAGAGGTTCCACTTTGTTTGCCACTGACCGTCACCACGTGTCACAGCCACCTTATTATAAGTGAATGTGCCATCGTCGTTCTTGGTAATCTCCATGCGGTGGATCTTCATGAACTTGTCACCATCCTCCATCCAGCGGCGCACGTCATAGAAGCGGTGTCCCTCAAAAGCGAGCTCAACTCTGCGCTCGTTCTTGTACTTTGCCCAGAATTCATCGTTGCTCATACCTATAGCGAACTCAGGCATGCCGGAACGTGTGCGGGTCATGCTTGCCATCTTGGCTGCAGTCTGTGAAGCAGGGATAGAGATGGTCTTCTCTGTTCCGTCGGTCTCCTTATATGTCACGCTTCCGCTTGCATCGGCAGCATTGGCATTACCCGAAGCCTTGAAATACTGATAGAGAGCCTCAGCATAGTTGAGGTACATACCACCCATGCGGAATGTGAGCCATCCATGAGGAGAAGTTGTGACAGCAACACCAGAGCGTGCACGAAGAATCTGGTTAGGGTTGCAGAACTTCTTCAGATAGTAGCTCGTGGTTGTTGCGTATGACTTACCTGCTGCATTACCGGTGCGCGAATGATAACCACCGATATAAGTCTCGATTACAGGGTGCTCGCTATTATAAGCAGCAAGGTCATTGGGCCATGCTTCACCATTTGTTACGACTGTCTTTGCAAGACGTGCGTCGCGGTTTGCGTAGGGGGTTGCTGCGTCATAGAGGTCACTCTCGGCAATACTCTTGCCATCCGTGCACTCAAAAGCATCCACGAGGTCCTGTGTAGGACAGTTGCCGCCCTGACCGGATGAATAACCCACGGGGAAGTTATAACTCTCGAAGGTGTTGGCAGATGCGGTACGGCGGGCGAAGATAATCTCCTTGCTGCTCTCGGCATTTGAGTAATACTCAGTGTCCCATAGCATGGCAATATCAGAAGCCAGTCCCAAGCCCTTAGCCTCGGCAGCATCTATAAGTTCCTTATTGGCAGCTACGGCAGCAGCCCAAAGAGCCTTCTTCTCGTCGGCACTCTTGCCCTGTGTGAAGAGAGGAGAGGCATGATAGAGAGCAGCCTGCGCCTTCAGCGCAAGCACTGCATACTTGTTGGCGCGTCCTGTCTCTGCCTTGGCGAGGATGTGCTCATTGTCGGCTGAGTAGTCCTCAATAATCTTATCCTTAATGCTGTCGCACTCGTTGGCGATAAAGGCAAAGATCTCATCGGCACTTGTGCGTGGAAGGGCTGTCTCCTCAGTACCTGTGGTGTTGTGAGCCTTGAAAGGCACACCGCCATACTGGCGAACCAATGTGAAGTAGAAGTAGGCGCGAGCCCAGCGAGCTTCATACACATAGTTCTTGTAGAGATACATCTGCTTCTCGTAGTCGAGGTTGAGCTTAAACTGCTCAAAGTCGAGATTCGACCAGTTGTCTATAATCTCATTACAATAAGTTATACCCTCGTAAGCCGATGACCAGATAGTCTGGTGGGGATTGGCTGCACTCCAGTTGCCATTGTAGAAATCCTCGATGGAATTTCCGTCGTGGCTATACTCCGACTCGTCGGTTGCCGATGACAACATAGCACCCGAAAGGTTACCCCAGTCACTGTCAATATCATTGTATATCGTAGTCATCAGACCACCCACGTATGCGAAGGAACGCTCGATATACTCCTTGTCATAGGCTGTGTACTCATTGTAGTCCATATTGCAAGATGACAACGCCATCGCAGCCATTGCAAAGCCTAATATATTCTTATTCAATTTCATAATCGTAATCATTATTAAGTTTAGAATGTAAGGGCAGCACCGAGTTGAACACTTCTTGTCAGAGGCTGTGCCACACCGTATGAGGCTGCGTCAGCATTGTCGAGATGGTCAGCTGTGAAGAGGTCTGTGCCACGAACATAGAGCTTGATGTTGTTGATAACGCTGAGTTTGTTGAGCAACGACTTCGGCAGATGATAATAGAGTTCCACATAGCGGAGCTTGATATAGCTGCGGTCGAACATGTTCAGAGTGCTGTTCAAGTCGTTGTTGGCATTGCTTGTCGTAGAGAGACGCGGGAAGAGCGCATTCTCTGTATTGCCTCGTTCTGCCGACCATGAGTTCTCATAGAGATACTGTGAGAGGGTGTTGGTGGCAAGAGCCGAGCGGTAGAGACCGTTGGTTGTCATGAATCCAGTCCAACGACCCACGCCCTGGAACATTGCGTCGAGACCGATGCCCTTGTACTCAGCTCCGAGATGGAAGTTGTAGTAGATGTCAGGAGCTGTGGTGCTGTAGCCGATAGCCTTGCGGTCATTGGAGTCGATGATATTTTCTCCTGTGAGGTCAACATACTTCACATCACCGGGATAAACCGTAGTGAATGACTGCACGGGATAACCCTTCTCCGTCATTTCTGACGTTGAGATGATACCGTCGCCATTGATGTCGTCGCTCTTCTGGAAGAATCCATTGGCAACATAGCCGAAGGCCTGTCCGTAGCAGTGACCAGTGGATGCTGTATTGGCATAGAGCTGAGGAGCCTCAGCCTGCTCTTTGATGGTGTTCTTGTTGAATGTGAACGATGCACCGACATTGATGGCGAGGTCGGAATTAATCTTCTTGCTGTAGTCGGCAGAGATTTCAAAACCTTGTGAATTGACTACACCCACATTCTCGTATGGAGCACCAAGACCGAACACGCTGTTGTAGCTTCCGGCTGTAGAGCACCAGATGTCGTAGCGATGCTGGTAGAAGTAATCCAAAGATACATTCAAACTGCCGAAGAGGGTTGCGTCAATACCAACGTTGAACTTCGTGGAACGCTCATGACCCAGCGACTGAGTGCGAGCGGTTGATAGATATGTGTTGCCCCATTGTGTTCCTGTGTATGTGGCATCGAACGGATAAGATGTTCCGTTCATCAGATAGAACTGGTCGTAATAGGTCCACACGTTGCTTCCAGGAAGCACGTCGAGCGACTGATTACCAAATGAAGCGCGGAGCTTAAGGAAGTCAACCCATTTCACATTCTCAATAAACGACTCGTTGGAGATGTTCCATGCGGCAGATACATTGGGAGAGAAAGCCCACTTGCTGCCAGGAGCCAAACGGCTTGAACCTGACTCAACGAGCGCAACGTCGAGAAGATACTTGTTGGCAAAACCGTAATGGGCAAAGAGTGAGATATTATGACGATAGACGGTGGTATTTGTACCGGTCTGGTCGTTATACTCATAGTCATACTTCAACTGTCCATATACGTTATGCTTCTCGGCAAATGTCCTGTCATAATTAATGGAGCCATTGAAGATGCAACGGCGAATCCAAGAGTTATTGCCAGATGCTTTACCCATATTAGAGTCAGTACCTTGAACGGAAGACAATGAAGCATTGCCGTCGGATATCACATCGCCAGCGTTTGACACCTCATAGTAGCTATAGCGATAGGTCTTAGAGTGATTCTCATATACATTCGACCATGTGTCATAACCAATCTGTCCCTGGGCACTCAGTCCTTCGGTGATGGCCGAGAGATCCTGCACAAGCTGTACGTCGGCATAGAGGGCGCGCTGATGATTCTTATAGTAAGCTGCGGCCTGGCTCTGTGCCACCGGGTTGTTTGTTGTATAAACAGTGTTACCACCCCATACTGCATCGTTTACCTTCACGGGGAAGGCATTTGCAGGCACCTGATATATCATCGACCAAAGGTTGGCCTGTGAACCTGGCTGCGACTGCTCGGTGAGCAAACCGTAGAGATGGGTGTGCAACTTTGTCTTGGGGCTGAGGTCGATATCCATGTTCGAACGGAGTGTACCACGGGTGTATTTGTCCTGTGTTGAATAACCATCGTTCTGGAAGTTCTTGATGAATCCCTTGTTAGTAAGCAACTGTACGTTGGTATAGTAGCGGAAGTTCTTCGTACCACCCTTGAACTCCAGGTTAAAGCGGTCGTTAATAATTTCCTTATCAATGCTGTTTATTCTATCATTTATTCTATCATTTATTCTATCATTTAATATATTTGGCACCCTGCTAAAAATAAATGTAAAGCCGAAATCATCATTTTTATATTTATAATCAATATTTTCGTTCGCACACAAAGTGAAAGTTCTGTCAAAGCCTGTGCCATAGGCATCTATATAGCCGAATTTATATAGAACATCGGCTATAAGAACGTTGCGTATTTTACTGCCAACATCTCCTGAGGCAAATTTTACAGGGTCTACATTTCTCAAAATACCACCAGGATTATATATTCTTACCGAAGATTTAAACACAATGTACTGGTTATAATCTCCTTCAATCGCATATGAACAATGTGCAAGAGAATTAACCACAATCTCTCTTATGGCTCTGGAAGGTATTTCAGGAACCTCTACCCTTTGAGCATCAATAATTGAAGCTTTATAGGAAATATGATTCTGAATATAAGATATTGCCTCACGAATACACTGTATTATATTGCCTCTAAATTCTTTTATTTCACCAAATTCGGTTCTTGTATCTGTAGGATAATTTGCTTCTTTAATAGTAACTGGCTTATTATTTCCAAACAGATAGAGACCGGCATTATTAAGCTTCCCATTCTCAGTAAGCAGATTAAACTTATTCAGCGCATCAAAAGCGTTTTTATAAACATAATCCAATCTTCCCTTTTCATTGGCTGTTCGAACACACTCAATCAAAAGCTCTTCATCAATATCATCAACATCATAGACAGTTTCCTTCTTCTCCCATTTGGAATAATTAGGCACCTTATCTTCGAAAAAATGCTGAAGTTCCATAGAACTCATCGAAATATCCGAATCTCCAACTCTGATATAGAATCTGCCATATGCAGAATAAGGAGTATCATCGCCTTTGGCGCTAAGCATCAAAACATTCTTCTCATCAATTACAGAGGTATCAACTTTAAGCTCAGGAGGAAACGGTTTAAGATAATTTCTTATTTCCTGGGTAAGCTTGGCAATGGTTTTCTTGCCAACATCACAGCCTGTTACTATTCCATCATCATTAATCCCAAAATAAACTATACCCTCGTGTGTTTTATTTAACATTGCGCTTAGAGAAATAACACCTTCCTTCATCAGTGTTAAGGACTTTTT
>JALERP010000008.1 GCA_022764085.1 Prevotella sp. | reverse complement strand
CAAGGCTACATCTATCCCCTTTGGCGGCGGTTTGTCCGATACACTGACGGCATTGGCCGAGAGCGATTTCGTCATACGATACACCCCATACGGTGACAAAGCCAACCAGTTCAGATACAAACTGATAGACAATTTCTGCCTCTTCTGGTTAAAATATGTGGAAAACAATCAGTCAGACCAAAGTTTCATGACCGACAATGCAACCTCCGACACTATGCGCTCATGGCGAGGCATAGCCTTTGAGGAGACTTGCTGGCAGCATATCGACCAGATAAGGCAGGCTTTGCAGATAGCAGGAGTCAAGTCGTCGGTTTCTTCATTGAAGATCCGAGGTGATGACGCGTGCGACGGATGCCAGATAGACCTTCTCATATCACGTGCCGACAATGTGGTAAATCTATGCGAGATGAAATTTGCAGGTTCCGCATACTCAATTGACAAGGACGAGGAGGCAAAGTTGCGTCATCGTATTGAGTGCTTGAAGGAAACACTCCTGGCTAAGCAAACAGTTCATCTCACAATGATTACGACCTACGGCATAGCTCGTGGTAAGCATAGCGGAATAGTGCAGAAGGAGGTTACTATGGACGACTTGTTTTGTTAGCTTGTGTTGACTACCAGAACAGAATGCAAACTCGGATTATTCTGAAATTACGATAAAAGATGGAATACGACAACATAAACGAGATATTCAGCTATGAAATGTTCGACCGTCAGATGAACACTTTCCTCAAAATGTGGAGAGTGATGATTGATGGGTGGGACGATTATGGTCCGCAGGAACTGACATTCGACATATTGTCGCTTTCTGCCAAGGCTTCACGATTGTGCCTTATGGCCGACGAGGATATGGCGCGCCAGTTGGCCGACCTGAAAAACAGCCGCAAGATACAAAATATCAATTATGCCGCAACAATCGCCAAGATGATGAATGATGACATAAAGCCGATAATGGAAAGGGCTATCGGCTCGATGCGCTCCACACATAGGCTTGAAAGTCATCGCTGGCCAGTGAAGAGTGCGGGAATTACAAAACTGCTGCCTATGTTCGACCAGGTGAACCAGGGGGAACCGATGTTCAACGATATTAGCATTGCAGTGGCGCTAGTGGAGGAGTTGCTTAAGAGCAAAATCAAACCCGCGAAGTTTGTCGGTATGGTGCCCGAGGAAAAGATGTGGCATCTCATGCAGTTGTTTGTCAGGACTGCCTATCTGATGTTTCATTTCCAACGAGCTGAGAACCATTGCGGCATCCAGTTGACCGACGAGGAGGCCGGGCGCATACTCGAAGCCTCATTGCAACGATATGCCGACTCGCCGGAAGGACGAGAGGAACTCGATACATACTTCGCCACACTGAAATACGACAACGACTGTAATGAACTCTCCGTTGACCAATTGCGTGAAGCCCGTCGCTTGTTGCGCAACGATGTGCCAAAACCGTTGCGCCTCATCTTCCTTAACTACTGCAATAACCTCAATGCCATGGCACAGGCATTGGTGGCAAGAGGAGATATCGACTCTGCCGACGATTTCAATGCCCTTATTTCCACAGAGACGAAATGGCAGATAATCGAGCAGGAAATATATGCCATTGAGCATCCTGAAACCATTGTCACTCCCATACAAAACACTGTGTTCAGAAAGGCACTCAATGGCAGGCCTGTTGACATGCTGAGGTTGAAGGAATGTATAGGAAAGATGGCGCGGGCAATCACACGAAAGAATCATTGGTTTGCCCTCTGGTGTGTACTTCGCCATCATAACCTGATTGCCGACGAGTCGCACGAGCACTTTGCCCAGCAGATGATGTCGCCCGAATGGTTTGGCGACATGTCCGCCGACAAACGGTTTACGGGCGACACCTTGCGCGAGTATGTTGGCTATTTCACCCTTATCGACTATGCCGCGTGGGATAATGCAGCCTTCCTGCAATTCCGTAGCAACTACCACAAGACAAAATGGGGAGACAAACTCTGCAATACCTTGTTGCGCAAGTGCTTCGAGATGGAGAGTCTCTACGACAAGGGATTGACAAATACCGTCTCAATCTGATATCTGTCGAATCCTACCGAGATGTCGGCACCGTGCTGGCGGAAATTCTCAAGGAGTGCAGCCTGCTGACGCGGTCCCAATCCATATTCTCCCCTCTTATATCTATAATAGGTGGATTCACTCTTGAGACCGGTTTGCACCCAAAACCACTTGGCTTTGTTGACGGGCAACGTGCTGTATAGCTTCTTGAAACCATAAGCCATCTTCACCTTGCGCTCAACGAGCCAATGCTCGCATCCGTTGTCGCCGGGCTGGACACGCTCGGGATTAAGAGTCATATACTCATCCTTTTCGGCTCTTGCCTTGAGGAAATTTGCGTAGCGGACACATTCGCCGCTCTTTTTACATGCCTTCAAAGGGCATACTGATGATAATTCCATAATGATATTTGTTTGATGATTAAACAATAGTATTTTTATGTTTTAGTCCAAATGTCTCCTCGCCCTCTGTCACCTCTATGGCAGTCGGCTGTCATCATTTTAGCAGTCGGCTGCCATCCCTTTGGCAGAGTGGCTACAGCTGTGCCCCAGGCTCGGCGAATCCGTTTGTGAGGGCGCATTAGCCTGAGTGCGGAAGAATTTGGCTACCAACTCTTCACCCTTCATAAATTGGACGTAAGACGCAGATGTTCAAGGTGATATGGCTATGAAGGGTTGGGCTAACCCTTCATAACCCTTCATTCACCCTTCATATCTTAGGCACTCAAGGAGACCAATTGATAACTCTGTCCCTTAGTGGTGTGCTTGGATTTGCAACCGAGCACCTTCAGAGTCTGTCCAATCTTCACCTTCAGACTTGTGGTCACCATGACGGATGGATACTGACTCGTGATGCGGTCGCATATATCACCCATTCTCATCCATTCGCCTTCCTCTTCTGAAGAAGGAACGCGCACGCAAGCCTTGAGCATAGTCTCAAGATCGTCGGTCTTGAAATACACTGCATTAGCCTTTTGGATACGCTCCACCTCGTCGGTATTAAACCAATAGGGAGCTTTCGACACGTTGATTTCATATATCACCTGGGCAAAGAGCTGTCCATAGTCTATCGGTGTGACATTGTCAATCTGCAATCCGCCGGGGATGCGTATGCAGATGTAACGGCGGCTGCCGGTTTGGTCACACAGAGGATGCGTGTCGTTGGTAGTGGCGATAAATGAGGCATAGCGAAGTCGGTCGTCCTGACTTCTGCCGAAGATGGGACGTCCATTCACCTTCACCTTCGACAATGTCTGCTTGAGTTTGCCTTGCTGGGATACACCCATGTTGGCAAACTCGTCGATATTGACGAGGAGGTTGTTGGTGAGAGCCATCTCGCTGTCAAACTTATTGCCGAAGTTGATGTGGTCGAGATAGTAACTTCTGAGACTTTCGGGCAGAAGTCGGAGAGCGAAAGTGCTCTTGCCGCAACCTTGTCGCCCTATGAGCACGGGTACAGTCTCGTTGCCGTGTTGGCAATCCATCTGCATCCAATGCGCCACCATCGAGCGGAGCCATACGGAGCACCATCCCATCGTCTCCATCGTCATTCCAGGAATGCGCTTGAAGAGGTTGGCAATGTGGTTATGTCCGTCCCACTCGGGCAATGCGTCGAGGAAATCGCCCACAGGACTGAACTTCCTCACGGCATCCGACTTAACATACTCTTCGATGTCCTGTCGCGGAGACTTGTTGTCACCTATGCCGTCCTTCTTGGCCTGACGCACGATGGAGTTCATTGTCTCCTCGGTGATGATTGTCCACTCTTCGCAGTCCTTATGGCGATACTCGGTTTTGCCGCTCACCACATTTCTGCGAAACTCATAGTTCTCTTCCAGATAGGTCTCAACTGCAAAGACCATCATCTGGGTGTCTGTCATTACTGACATGTTCTGAATCGTCTTTGTTGTCATACTTCATTTTAATTTTTTGGTTATACATTATATTAATGGTCTCACTCGCTTCGTTTCGAAAAATGATCGCTCGATGAAGGGTTATGAAAGGGATATGAAGGGTTGAATCGACTCTTCATAAGGTTAATCCCTTGTCAGTCAGCTTGTTGCATTTATAATATGAAGGGTGAAGGGTCATCGCACGAATTCTTCGGCATTCAGCGGCTCCTTATTCAGAAGCATTGCAAAGGTATAGCTTTGTCTTGGTCTTTCCAACTTTTCCCCGCTCGTAAGGAGAAAAAGCAAGAAAGAAAGGGAAAAAGAATATATGGTGTGGGGAAATAAGCAGGGAAAACGCTTGTTTTGACCGTCCCGAGTTTGTAGATATCTATGGGTGCTGAGTAGTTACGAGCAATATCCTTACTGTTTAATAATGTTAATGATTTGGACTTTCTAAGCCGGAGATTTGGTATTTACAACTATTCCTCTTAATTTTGCAGCAATAAAAAAAGAATACGACAATGATAATAACTGTTGCAAACCCAATTTATGACTCGGTGTTCAAGTATCTAATGGAGGACAACCGCGTAGCCAAGACTGTGCTTTCTGCACTTCTGAAGAAGGAAGTGGTGGAGGTTGATATGCGTAAGCATGAATACACCAACGGCACACGTGACAAGATTTCCATGTTCCGCATCGATTTTGGAGCGAAGGTGCGTCAGGAGGATGGTAGTCTTAAACTTGTGCTTATTGAACTTCAGAAGACTTGGCTTGAGACGGAGACACTTCGTTTCCGCCAATATTTGGGTACCCAGTATGCCAATCCCGACAACATTCTTAAGGAGGACAATCCCAACGGCTATGGCATACCGATGATAACAGTATATCTTCTTGGTCATCGCGTGGGTGACATCGAGGAGCCTGTACTTTATGTGAGGCACAAGTCATACGACTATGACGGTAATGAGGTGACCAAGGGTATGCCCGACCCATTTGTCGAGAGTCTTGTGCATGACAGTATTATTGTTCAGATACCATTACTGCATGGTCGCGTAAACAATCGCCTTGTTGAGGTGTTGAGTGTGTTCGACCAGACGAATAAGGACAGTCAGAACCGTCAGGTTTTGAAGATTGATGACTCAGCATACGATGGGGATGCCGAGATGCTGCATATACTGCATCGTCTTCTCGCCGCAGCATCTGATAGTAAGTTGCGTCAGGACATGAATGTGGAGGATGAGTATTTTTCCGCCATAGAGAATCGTGACACTGCCATAATGAAACGCGACCAGCGGATTGCGGAGCAAGACGCCCTAATAAAAGAACGTTCAGCCCAGTTGGAGGAAAAATCCGCCCAGTTGAAGGAAAAATCCGCCCAGTTGAAGGAAAAATCCG
>JALERP010000002.1 GCA_022764085.1 Prevotella sp. | reverse complement strand
TCAAAGGGAGCACATGGAGATTCGGCAAACTGAAATCATCATCATTCAGGGCTCGTTTCGCAGTCAGACTTCCAATCAGTCAGCAACGAAAACGAGCCCATATTATTTTAAAAAGGAGTACAAAATGGAAAAAGAAGAAATAAAGAATCTGCTATATGCATTGCATCATTCAACATTCCGTAACGAGCAGCAGATAAAGAACAGTAAGGATTGTGGTTGCTTTCACTGCAAGACTATCTTCAAGCCGGAAGATGTGACCGACTGGTGTGATAACGACGGCAGGGGCGACCGTACAGGAAGATGCCCGAATTGCCGCATGGATTCGGTACTTGGTGACAACAGCGGTGTTGATATAACGCCTGACCTGTTGGAACTGATGAATCTTCAGTTCTTTGGTCCCGGCATTGACCATGTGAATGTCACTGTTTCGAATAGCAATCAAACAGAAGAAAGCAACGAACACAACAGTTAGTGCCACTATTGCGACGACTTGGTGAGAGAGTACGTGCTTGTGCCGCTCATCAGATCCTTTGCAAAGTAAAAAAGTAGAACAAATATGTTAGTGACACATCCCAAAGACAAAACCACGGCGATGCTTTCAGCCCTGTATGAAGGGCTGGAAGCACAGGTGGTTGATGACTGCCGTTCAACAAAAGAGATGGGGCATCTGTTGCATCATGTCTCTACGCAGGAGCGTATCATATTGCTGGGACATGGTTCTGACAAAGGACTGTTCTTTCGTATGGATGACAGCAAGAATGAGTTTGATAAGATTATCGTGGGTCATTCTCACAGATACCATTTGTACAATCATGGGAGCAACATTGTAGCTGTATGGTGCAATGCTGACCAATTCGCCCGTGCAGAAGGTTTGCATGGGTTGTTCACGGGGATGATAATTTCCGAACCAAGTGAGGCGCTGTTATATCAGGTAGAGACTACGCAGGAGGAACTTGACCGTGAGAATGTGAAATTGGCCCGTAGGCTGAGGACATTGCTTGACGCAAGAATTCCTCTGAGCGAGATACCGAAACGGATGTTGGAAATGGATGATGTCCACTCACCCTTGACAACGTTCAATTACAGAAATTTTCACTACCTATAATTCAATGAATTAAAATATGAGTAGAAAATATATCGGATATGCAGGACAAATAGCAATTGTTTTTGTCAGTCTCTACCTGTTATTTACTGTAGGCATGGACTTCTATCTATATGATGTAGAGTATAGTGATGGTTCAGATGATGCAAGGTGGACTATTCCAAATGAGAACTGGGATTATGAAAACACCATAGGACTTCTCTGGTGGGGATTCTATCTGTTGGTCACAGGTATTCATCTATTCTTATATTTCGTACGATTGAGCAGCACGAAGAAATTCAACATGTGGTCGTTGCCTACATTTAACATCGGCGGTATGAGAATTCTATCCGTAATTCTGTCATTGTCATTCATCCTCTTTGTGTTCTTTTTTCATACAACAATGCCAGAAGTTTTTACACCAAGTATATCGCGTGCTGAGTACAGTGAGATGGGATATTATGATGGAATTGATTCTTTCTGGTCAGTGTGGATCTCTACTAAATGGCTTGGATTTACATTTTTCACAGCCTTCCATCTGCTTTTGTATATGATATGTAGAAAAGAGAATAACGACAGAACAAATCTTACCGCCGATTTTTAGGCTGAGAATCTCAGACGTGAAAGTATTTGTTTGAGGTAAACCGTAAGTTGAGAAGTGGAAAATACAGTCACCAAAGCCTAAAGATTGAAGATTGTGTGACAGCAGTAATCATATCCCTTCGGCTTTGCATCAATTAGCCGGAGGGATATTTTTTTCAGTATAAAATCAAGATAGATGATAGAGAACGATTTCTGAAGACTTCTGACGGCAAGAAGACCATTACGGGTATCAAGTGGATAGCAAAGCCACTGGGCATGGACTCACTTATTTGCTACAGCGACGGAAACAAGCGCGGATATTTCAATATGTTCACCGGCAAACCTGTCATTGAGCCGAAATACAGCCATGCGTGGATATTTTCCGACGGACTGGCATCGGTGGATGACGGAGGATGGATCAAGTTCATCGATGCATCGGGTAAGGTGGTGATAGATCCACAGATTCCTTATATACCGGGAGCAGAGGGTTATGTGTTCCACAACAACCGTTGTATTGTACACAATGAACGCCGTGACCGTTTCGGACTGCTGGACAAGCAGGGCAAGTGGGTGTTGCAGCCAGAATATTTCTCCATCGAATATTCCAAAAAATTCTGGATTATTGATAACGGAGAAGGCAAGAGTGTATTGGACAGCACGCTGAACACGGTCATTCCGTTCACTAAAGGTCAAATTTGGGTAAGCAGCGAATATATCAGTGTTACTCTCAGCAACCACATCATTCAACGTTACGACCATAGCGGTGAGATTATCAATGATTTCTACATCAATGAAGTTAGTTATATGACCTATGAGTCAGATGAGTTGCGCTACACTACCTCTAAGAATTACAATGAGGAAGGCACACTCACCAGTGAGACGGAAAACATTGAGCCGTTGCCAGTGGAGAAGATGGCAAAATGCCGGCGTTATGAGGCAGAACGCGGATGGTATGGACTTATGACAGCAGATGGCAAGGTCATCACACCTCCTTCATACTGTAGCATCCAGGCAATAGGTTATGACATGTACCTTTGTAAGGACAATTACGAAGATGGTGTGATACTGAATGGAAAAGGTCAACCGACGAAGGAGCGAGCGGAGAGCCGAGCTTGCTCGAGCTATCCCGAGTGAGGAGGAGGAAGACGAAGTCAAAGGATTGGTTAGGTTTCAGGATTGACAGTGTTCTCGGCAAACATATTGCTCATAGATGTTTGCTTGATAAGAGAGAGGTGGCTATAGCTGACGGTGAAGTCGCCGTGACGGAGGGTGACATAAAGACCAGAACGACTGCATCGTTTTTGGCACAGCCTTGCGGTGTACCTTGGCCTGTGTGACGGTGTTGAACTGGACGGTTACACGCTTTTCTTGTATTTGGTCATATACAAAAATATTGCTATCTTTGCGTTATTACTATAAACATCTGTACATCATTTGCATCTCAACATAATAGTAGATAATATGAGAAAGAACACATCAATGCCTACAAAATAAAGAAATACTATATAATATAGCAACAAATATCGACTAAAATTTGGTAGTTTCAAAAAAATATCATACCTTTGCATTTAATATCTATTTTTAAACTTAAAATATGGATATAATCACAGGTACTAAGATAAACCAATTATTGATGTTTACATATTATCCAATAATCAAACAATAACAATTATGAACTTTTTAGAAGAGAAAATCAAAGAAGACGGGATTATCAAAGAAGGTAACATACTAAAGGTCGATAACTTCCTCAACCATCAGATTGACGTTGACATCATCCGCCAGATAGCCCACGAGTTTAAACGTCGTTTCCGTGGTAAGCAAGTGAACAAGATACTCACCATCGAAGCAAGCGGCATTGCCATCGCCATGCTGCTTGGCGACATGTACGACGTGCCGGTCGTATTTGCCAAAAAAGGAGAAACAGCCAATTGCACTGACGACAAATACGTGTCAAAGGCATACTCGTTCACGCATAAGCGCCATAACAATGTGTTCGTGTCACGCCCATATCTCACATCCAACGACAAAGTGCTAATTGTTGATGATTTCCTTGCCGATGGTCAGGCATGCCTTGCCCTCATCGACATAGTGCGACAGGCTGGCGGAGAGGTGGTAGGCATTGGCATCGCCATCGAGAAGGGACAGCAGAAGGGTGGTCAGATACTACGCGAAAGCGGTTATCACCTTGAGTCTATAGCCATACTCGAATCAATGGATTATACTACACAAGACATAAAGTTCAAGTCATGAGTAGCATATACAATCTTGACGGCAGAGTGCCACTGAGACAGGCATTGCCATTCGGCCTGCAGCACATCCTCGCGATGTTTGTGGCAAACATCACACCAATCATCATCCTTGCAAATGCCGTTGGTATTGACAAGGGCATCAGTGCGTCACTCATACAAAACTGCATGATTATCGCAGGAATAGGTACGCTCGTCCAACTCTATCCTATATGGAAAATAGGAGCTCGACTTCCCATTGTCATGGGCATCTCGTTCACCTTTCTCTCGCTTGCAATAGTGATAGCATCCACACAAGGCATGGGCACACTGATGGGAGCCGTCATTATTGGCGGACTTGTTGAGGGATGCCTCGGACTGTCCCACAAGAAATGGATAAAACTGATACCCAATATAGTGGCAGCCACAGTTGTCGCCGCCATAGGTTTTTCATTGCTCCCTATCGGTGCCAACAGTTTTGCCGGTGGTCAAGGTGCTCCCGACTTTGGCAGTGCCGAAAACTGGATTGTGGGAACGGTAACATTGTCCGTATGTCTCATCACTCTCATCTACGGCAAGAATCTGCTTCGTTCACTTTCCATACTCGTCGGACTTATAGTAGGATATGTCTGTGCGATATGTATGGGAATGGTTAACTTCGACAATATCAGCGACCAGCCTTTAGTTGCCCTGCCCACATTCATGCCTTTCACTCCAGAGTTCCATCTCGACGCCATTCTCGCAGTGATATGTATCTACTTTGTCTCCGCCACTGAGACTATCGGCGACACTTCAGCCCTTTGTTCCGGCGCTCTCAAACGAGAAGTGAAGCAGAATGAGATTGGAGCATCGGTGGCTTGCGACGGCATTGTCAGCAGTGTAGCCGGACTCTTCGGTTGCACTCCCATCACGTCATTCTCGCAAAACGTTGGGCTTGCCACCTTGTCCAAGGTAATCAACCGTTTCACCATCGCCACAGGAGCCGTTATACTTATTCTTTGCGGACTATTTCCGCCAATAGGAGCCATATTGTCAACTATTCCCCAATGCGTTCTCGGCGGTTGCACCCTTTTGATGTTCGGAAGTATTGTATTTGCCAGTTTTGGCATGATGGCCAAATGCGGATTTTCGCATCGCAATATGATAATAGCAAGTCTTTCGCTTAGTATAGGACTTGGATTCACGTCCGCTCCAGACATGTTCAAGATTTTCCCTGAAATAGTGAACACCATATTTGCACAAAACTCCGTAGCGGTTGTTTTCTTATGTGCCGTAATGCTCAATCTCATCCTTCCTAAAGACGATGAGAAGATGAATAATAATGATGATTGACTGGTATGGCTTGAAAATGGAAAAAAAACAATGATTATTTGGATTTATGGGATATTATTGTTACCTTTGCACGACTTTTGGTAAAAGACAGCAAAATGAAAAGAAGAAAGATAAGAAAAGGTTGCTTGGCAACGTTAGTCATTATAGTCATTATGACAATTGTTGGCATAATAATGTGTGTGAAGTCATGTACTGGAAACAAGGATGACAAGATAGATTCAGAGCCACTGGAGACCATAAAGAACAAGGACGAGATCGACACATCACTTGTGGCACGACTGAAGGATTTTTCCGTGCGCCCTCGCCCCGAAGGTCAGTTTGCCTTTCACGTTTATGACATCACGGCAGACAAGCCTGTATTTGGATGCAACGACTCCTTGGCACTGCCTTCGGCATCGTGTATGAAACTACTGTCAGGAATTGCCGGATTGAGGCTCTTGGGTGGTAACTATCATTATTGGACAGCATTTTTTTCGCGCGGGAACGTAGCTTCAGACGGCACACTCAACGGAGACATTTCCTTCCGTGCAGGACTTGACCCCCAACTGTTGGCTCCTGACCTAAATGCCTTTGCAAAGGCTGTGAGGAAAAAAGGGATAAAGCGATTTAGCGGCAAACTGATTATTGACCTCGCCATCACCGAGCCTGTGAAAAGCGAGGAGCATTGGTTTCCATGGGATTTGACATTCTCCAAATATGGATTGTTTTATAAGGGCAAAGACCGTGTCGTAAAAGCATTAAAGGCATCATTAAGGGGACAAGGCATTACAGTAAAGGACGAGCAAATTGTGATGGCAAAAGTGCCCAAGGGGTCAAAGTGCCTGTATATAACACGCAGGTTTATCGACGATGTAGTCAAGAGGATGTGGAAGAATAGTTCTAACACCCAAGCCACGGCAATGCTTTACACCATAGGCAAGACGGTCAATCCGCAGGGAGACCCTGTGACATCAGGCGTTGACTACCTGCGCAGTTTCCTGACTGACAGTTTGTCGCTCACCAATCCATCGCTCAGCATACACGACGGTTGTGGACTATGCACCCACAACTGTCTCTCGCCACTTGCTCTCACCACAATCCTGCGTTATGGTTATCACGACAAGAATATACGGGCATCACTCAACCGCAACCTTTCCATTGCCGGAATTGACGGCACATTGATGCGCGAGATGGGCGGACCGAAACTACGCGGCAAGATACGTGCCAAGACAGGCACCCTCTCCCACCCTTACGGAATCAGTTCGCTGGCAGGTTTCTGCGAGGGGGCAAACGGACACACTCTAGCCTTTGCCATCATGGACAGCGAGATGTCGGTGCTCGATGCACGTGTACTACAGCGCAAACTATGTGAGATTCTGGTTAAGGAATAAATCCAAGAACAAACACAGAGACACGGAGACACAGAGTATGTTTAAAACTCTGTATCTCCGTGTCTCTGTGTTAATATAATATATTACTCTGCCGCGTTTTCCTTGTCAATGGCAATGATTCTTGCCTTCACAGCTTCGTACTCGCTCTTGAGTCTCTCCACCTTGCGGTTCATGTCGTCAATAAGCTTGTTGCCTTTCTTGCTGCTCACGCTAAGGAAACCGATATTGTTCTCGTATGTCTGTATCTCACTCTTAAGAGACTCATACTGACGCATCAGACGTGCACGCTCATCCTGGGGTTGTAAAGCCTCTCCGCCACGACGTGACTTTCCACCCTGACGACGCGGCTTACCTGGGGTAATGCCAAATTTGATGCGTAATGCGTCAACAGCGGCGTGGTACTCGTCATATAGTTTGTCTTTCTCCCTGAACGGCACATGTCCCACAGCCTTATAGTCCTCTGCAAGCTGTTGCAGAGTCTTCTGTGCCTCGTCAACATCCTCAGTGTCAGCCAGAGCCTTCAGTTGTGCGATAATCTCACGCTTGCGCTCGAGATTCTGCTGCTCTTCGTTGCGCTGTCCTGATGTAGCGACATTACGTGCCTCGAAGAAATGATTGCAAGCGGCAAGGAAATCCTCCCACAACTGGTCGCCCTGCTTCTTTGGCACCATACCAATGGTCTTCCATTCCTTCTGGAGTGCAATAAACTTGTCTGACGTTGACTTCCAGTCAGTGCTATCCATCATCGAGCGTGCTTTTTCCACCAATGCGCGCTTCCTCTCGATATTAAGTTTGAATGTATCCTTAAGTTCACGGAAATACTGTGCTTTCCTGCCGAAGAAGTCATCACAGGCAGCGCGGAAACGCTCGAATATCTTGACATTCATCTTCTGCGGAGCAAAACCGATGGTTTTCCATTCCGCCTGAATATCCATAATCTGCTGGGTATGACGCTCCCAGTCGCCCGAACCCTTGTTTTCCTCTGCAGCAATAGCCTCAACCTTCTCGCATAGGGCAGTCTTGCGCACGAGATTATCCTCCTCCTTTGACCTTAGTTCGTCGAAATGCTGCTGATGGCGCTTGTTGACCACAGTGCTTGCAGCCTTGAACCTTGTCCACACCTCTTCGCGCAGTTCCTTGGCAACAGGTCCAGTCTCGCGATATTCCTGATGCAGTTTCTGCAACTGATGGAACGCACTGATGACATCCTCCTCAGCGGCAAGTTTCTCGGCAGCCTCACAGAGCTTTGTTTTCAGTTCAAGGTTTTTCTTGAAGTCATATTCACGTGCCTCGATATTGAGTTTGAACATATCGTAGAACTGCTCAACATAGAGCTGGTAATTACGCCACAACTCATTAGCCTTGGTGGCTGGCACACTCTTTATTTCCTTCCATTCCTGCTGCAGTGCCTTAAACTCAGGATAAGACTTGCCTGCATCCTCGGGCGAAGTCACCATCTGCTTTATTTTCTCGATAATCTCGAGCTTGCGTTGCAGATTACGTTCCTTCTCCTCCTCCTGTTCGCGGAAGAGTTTTGCACGCCTTTCCTTCACTATGCCCATCTCAGCCTTGAAAGCCTCCTCTTCCTCGTCAGGCATAATCTGATATGCTTCGGGAGTGCCTCCGCCATCAAGATATTCCTTGTATCTTGCGTCACGCTCGGCGATGTGCATTTTGTAAAACACTGTCTTGAGATAGTCCACTTCGTCCTTGTCGGGGTCAGCCTCTCCGTGAGCTATTTCACGCACACGTTCGAGAACCTCACGCTTGGTGGCGTAGGTTGGAAATACGGTCTTGCCCACTTCAAGGGCTTTGTTTTCAGAGTCCATCATTCTAACTTTTTTAGTTAATGATTCAGTTATATCATCGAAATTTAGGCTCAAAATTAGTAAAAATAATCGAAACCGCCTAACATTATTAGGTTTTTTTTGTGTTTTTTCAACTAAATAAGCCTTTTATGACGGAAAATCCACCAAAACAGCCCTGAAACTGCCACTGAAATGACCATTGCAATGACAAATCCGTATCGGTTGGTTTCCATTCCGTTCACTAGATTCATACCGAACAAACTGGCAATAAGTGTAGGGAACATCATAAGAATTGACACCGACGTAAGTGTACGCATCACGGTGTTCATATTATTGTTGATGATGCTCGAATAAGTGTCCATTGTCGATTCCAGGATGTTGGAGTATATATTGGTTGTCTCTCTCGCCTGCGACATCTCGATATTGACATCCTCGATGAGGTCGGCGTCCAACTCGTCAATCTGCAGCTTGAATTTCAACTTTGAGAGCAGTGTCTCGTTTCCACGTATTGATGTGATGAAATACGTGAGCGAGTCTTGCAGACGGCTTAGTCCGATGAGCGACTCATTGTTCACCTCACGGTCGAGGTTGCGCTTTGCCTTCTCGATGAGCCCGTTAATTTGTTTCAGTCTCTTCAGATACCACACTGCCGACGACAGGAAGAGCCTGAAAGTCATATCCACAAAGTCGGTGAATCCCTCTCCCCTCTTCTGCTGGAAGCTCACGAAGTCAATCATCATATTCGTCTCGTAGTAGCATACGGTGATGGTAACATCGCGCTTGTGTATGATACCAAGCGGCACTGTTGTGTATGGCGTACGTGAACGTATCTCCTTGACGTAAGGAATACGCAATATTATGAGCATCCAACCGTCATCATACTCGTATCGGGCGCGCTCGTCGGTATCGCTGATGTCGGGCATAAAATAGTCGGGTATGTTGAACTCGTTTTCGAGGTAGAGCTGGTCTTCCTCTGTCGGACACGTTACCTGTATCCAGCAGTTTGACTGCCATTCACTGATGGTACTGAGACCACCATTGTAGTTCCAGAATGTTTTCATTGTTCCAATCCATTTTTCTTTTTCACACAAAATCTTGGCAAGAGGATTGGCTTCTTGCCTCATCCTCACGCCTTAAATGTTGAAGTTTTCCGCGTGATAATCGTCCATAATATTACTATTTTTGATTTTACGGGTGCAAAGGTACAAAAAAATTAGGAATTAGGAATTAGGAATTAGGATTTTTCTGTTCCACGTAACAGTTTTTTAACATTTTCGACTAATCCCTAATCCCTAATTCCTAATCCCTAATTCCTAATTCTCCAGCGCTGCAGTCAGCAGTCGCCAGAACGGCTCTACCGAGCTTGCGAGGGCACGCTCATTGGTTGAGTGAGGCGAGCGGATGTCCGGTCCCATCGATACTACGTCGAGGTTTGGGTATTTGCCAAGGATGATTGAGCACTCAAGACCGGCATGGTCTATCTGCACGATACCGTCCTCGCCGTTCTGCTCCTTGTATATACGCATGAGCTTTGCAAGCAGCGGACTGTCGGGATTGGGGTCCCATCCTCCATAGCTTCCAGATGTTTCCACCTTCATGCCAGCCATTGAGAAGCAACTTGAAATCATTGTGGTGACATAGTCCTTCATATCCTCGCGGGCACTACGTGGAAGAAGTTTGATAAGCGACTTACCACCTTCGATGTCAATTATGGCGAGATTGCTTGATGTCTCGACAACATCCGGATAAGCGGGAATCATACGTATCACACCGTCATGAACTGCATAGATGGCATCCACGAGATTGTCCTGAATCTCCACAGGAACCTGCATCTTCGGTGTTTCGACATCTTCGGCAAAGAACTCAATGCCGCTCTCGATACCCTTGTATTCATCGATGAATGATTCACGCCATTCGTCCACCATCTCCTTGAGAGCTCCGACATTCTCCTTAGGCAAAGTGAGCACTACCTCAGCCTTATAAGGTATGGCATTGCGCATATTACCTCCGTGCCATGTGGTGAGACGTGCCTCACATTCGGCTATTGCCTCGCGCACAAAGCGCACCATCAGTTTATTGGCATTTGCCCTGCCCACATGTATCTCCAGTCCGGAATGACCGCCACGCAAACCTTTGAGAGTCACTTTCACAGCCGCATCCTCAGGGTCGGTCTCCACTTCCTTATAGTCGAGAGTGGCAGTAACATTGATACCTCCGGCACTACCGATAACAAACTTGCCCCAATGCTCAGAGTCAAGGTTGATGAGGATATCACCATGAAGTTCACCTTCAGGCAGGTCGTTTGCACCGTACATACCCGTTTCCTCGTCAGCGGTGATAAGACCCTCAACCGGTCCGTGCTTCAATGTCTTGTCTTCCATTACAGCCATAATGGCAGCCACACCAAGTCCATTGTCAGCACCGAGTGTAGTACCCTTAGCCCTAACCCAACCTTCATCGTCGATATAAGTCTGCAATGGGTCGGTCTCGAAGTTATGTGTACTTTCGGGTGACTTCTGCGGCACCATATCCATGTGTGCCTGTAAGATAATTCCCGGCTTGTTTTCCATACCTTCAGATGCAGGTTTGCGCATCACGATATTGTTTGCAGGATCCTTAAAAGCCTCGACTCCGACACTTGCGGCGAAATCAAGGAGGAACTGTTGAACTTTCTCAAGATGTCCAGACGGACGTGGCACTTGTGTCAGTGCATCGAAATGACGCCAGATACATTCCGGCTTTAGATTCTTAATTTCCATAGGTTATAAATATTATAATTCTTAATTGACTTCGCAGATTGATAGCTATATATCCGCCTACAGCGGATGTTTCCGTGATTGAAAAGCCAATGCTACCCATGCAAAAACACCCATAAGTATCACAAGCATAGTCTGCACGGTATGTACAATGAGAACGAAGTAAAGGGCATTTTGGTCTGCCACACCATATAGAATGAGCATTGTCTTGACGGCGAAATGCCATGGACCAGCACCATTTGGAGTAGGCACCAACACTGCAATGCTCCCCACCACGAATGTAACCATAGCACAGCCCAAGCCTAAATGTGACGTAAAGTCAAAGCAGAAAAACGTCAGGTAGTAATGCAGGAAATAACTTGCCCATATACCAAAGGTGTAAAAGATAAAGAGCGGTATGTTCTTCACATTCTTCAGTGATATTACTCCCTGCCATATTCCGCCCAAAGTAGCTTTCACCTTATTATATATAGATAGCTTCTTGAGCAGGAAATGAAGCAGCACAAAAGCCGACAGTGCGCAAACAGCAGTGACAAAATATCCCATAAGCGAGAAACGGCTCAACACCGTCTCCACACTTGTACCCGTTCTCTCGAAGAACACGTTGAATATGTTCAACTGCAACAGTAATGTCAGACCGGAAAAACCGGCCACCACCAAAGAATCAATGGCACGCTCAGTGACCACTGTTCCCAATGCCTTTGAAAACGACACACCGTCATAGCGTTTCAGCACCCCGCATCTCGTGAACTCACCTACCCTCGGCACCACAAGACTTGCTGCATAAGAGATGAAAACCGAATACACACTGACAGAATGTCTTGGTCGCTCGCCGATAGGCTCGAGTGTCTGACGCCATCTCCAACCGCGGAAAGCCTGCGCAAGAATACCAAAAGGGAACGACAGCAGCATCCACATCCAGTTCATCTCATAAAACAAGACATGACGAATACTACCGAAATCGAAATCCCGATACATCCAATACAATATCACGCCTCCCAAAAGAAGCGGCAATATCACCTTTACTATGACGCTCGACAGCCTCAATTTCTAATTCCTAATTTCTAATTCTTAATTTTCAAAATAGTAAAGGAACAATGCGTTTCCCTCAAGTGCCGGCTTGCGCTGGTCCTTGATTTCAATGCGGAACTTTATTTCAGCCTTCACCGTGCCACGGAGATTGGCAATGGAAGCAAGGTCGGCAACAAGGCGGATTGACTCTCCCGACTTTACAGCCTGTCCAAACTTCATCTTGTCCATACCGTAGTTAACCATCATCTTGAGGTTGTTAACCTCGATAATCTGGTTCCACAGATAGGGAAGCATAGAGAGAGTGAGATAACCGTGTGCAATAGTAGTCTTGAAAGGACTCTCCACGGCAGCTTTCTCGGGATTCACATGAATCCACTGGTGGTCGAGAGTGGCATCAGCAAACAAGTTGATGCGCTCCTGCGACAGTTCCACATAATCAGAAACTCCAAGATTCTTGCCGAGCATGGCGGCAAACTCTTCATAATTGTTGATTACTAACTTGCTCATATCTTCTTTATAATTTAAACTTTTGTTTGCAAAAGTACAAAAATTATTGGGAATACGAAAATTTTTGCCAATTATTTTTGTATTATAAACAACTTTGATTACCTTTGCAGAGAATAACAATAGAATAATTACATTTTTTAATCAATACAAACATTTAGTATGAGAAATATAATCTTATTGCTGTGCCTGACTTTTACCTTCTCGGCCCAAGCACAAAACAGGCAGAAGACTGCGGCTATAAAGCAGAAGACTGCGGTCATGAAGCAGAAGACTGCGGCTATGAAGCAGAAGCAAGAAGTGGTGAAGTCTCAAGAAACGGAAGTGATGCTTGAGACTACAGCGGGAAACATCCGCCTAAGACTCTACGACGAGACACCCCTACACCGCGACAACTTCGTGAAGTTAGTGAACATGCATGTCTATGACTCTCTGCTGTTCCATCGCGTAATCAAGGACTTCATGATTCAGTGTGGCGACCCCAAGAGCAAGGATGCCGCTCCGGGTGTGTATCTCGGCGAGGGCGACCTTGACGGCACTGTAGAACAGGAACTGCGATTGCCGCAGATATACCACCGTCGTGGCGTTCTGGCTGCCGCACGAGAGCCTGACGAGGCAAATCCATATCGTGAGTCGAGCCGTTGCCATTTCTATCTTGCATGGGGCAAGACATTCACAGATGCCGAATTGGACAAGATGCAGCTTCGCCTTGACACCCTCTATGGCTATCGTGTGAAGCTCACGCCAGAGATGCGCGAGACCTACAAGACCAAAGGCGGAATACCACATCTCGACGGTGGCTACACTGTCTTTGGGGAAATCGTTGAAGGTCTTGAGGTGGTTGAGAAGATTCAGCAGAATGCCACCGACAAGAACGACCGCCCGATAGAGGACCAACGGATAATCAGGGCGTATGTTGTGGGGGAGGTAAGAGTTAAGAATTAAGAGTTAAGAGTTAAGAATTAAGAGTTAAGAGTTAAGAATTAAGAGTTAAGAATTAAGAGTTAAAAATTTAACACAAAGACACAAAGCGGCCCCCCTAATCCCCCGAGGGGGACTTGCATTGCGGCAGATAACTCTGTGTCCTCTGTAAAAGCAGCTTTAGCTGCTCTCTGTATCTTCCGCACCCGCAAAAAATCTCAGTGTCTCAGTGTCTCTGTGTTCAAAATAAAAAGCAACCGATGAAGTCAATTATGAGTTATTTCGGCAGCTACGAGGTTGGTCAAATCAACAAACTCGGCCACACTGAGTTGCTCGGGACGTCGGGTCATGATATCCTGCTGATAGAAGTCGGGAGAGACCTCACGACCTGCGAAAATCTGCTTTAATGACACGCGCAACAT
>JALERP010000137.1 GCA_022764085.1 Prevotella sp. | reverse complement strand
TGGGATTCTATGAGTTTCATTTGCGGGGTACCGACTTTGATTGAAGCTATGACTTCTCCGTCCGGCCTATCCCGGCGGACTTCTATGATTCCGTTTCCGGATGCCTTAATTTCCAGACTGGAAGGTACTTTGTTGAATGCCACACCTCTGACAGCAATGATGCCAGTCTTGTTGGGAACGGTAACGGCATACATGTCCCCGATGCTTTTTCCATTTGTGAACTTGACACCTTGTGTGGCTGCTGTGGTTTCAGCCTGCTGGATGATGAACGGATTCATAGGCTGTATCTGTTTTGCGCCTTTCAGAGTCTGATTACCCATGTGGATATTCACAGTATTCTCGTCAACTTGTATTTCATCGACACAAACATTACGATAACCAGCTGTTGTATTGAAACTATGTTGCAAACTCATTGTATGATAGAATACATACCATTTCCCGCGGAATTTGTTTAGATGTGTATGATTGTTGCTGTAGTCATATCCATAATCTCCAGGGTTTTTCATATAGTTGTGCTGGTATTTCCAACTTTTGGTTACCAGCGGAGTTTTGCTAGTCATGTAACTCATGCAACAGGTGGTTGGTTTCTCTGTCTGGAGAGGCCAGTCGCTAAAATCTTGCCAATCTATGTTATAAGTATAAACGTATGTGCCGTTGATGTAGTTTAATTCGTTAGCTTCGAAATGATGGGGAGCCCTGATGGGCTTTATCGGGCCATCCACACTAATCATGTCTTTTCCCAAACGCATAATGCGAGCACATCCTCCGCCTACTGTCAGCCAACCTCTTCCTTTGTCATCGATGACTACACCCGGATCGAAAGCGGCTTTGCATTCTCCTGCTATGCCGGGAGTGTTTGTGTCTACCAAACTATGATTCAGCGGGCTTGACCACGGTCCTATGGGGGATGTGGATGTCAGCACTGCGGTTCCACCCCCGCTATTGGAGAAATAGAGGTAGAAGTGAGTCTTGCCGTCCGCTTCCTCACGTTTTGCGATCGACGGTGCCCATGATGTTTGTATCCATGGGGCGATGCTGTCTGTTTTAATAATTCCGTGATAGGTCCAGTTTGTCATGTCATCGGTAGACATCATCACCAGAGATTTGATGTATTCGTAGGAGTTTTTTCCGTAACCGCCTATTGTCTCATATTGTTGCTGATCGTTTGTTGCGTACACATAAAGTCTGCCTTTATATTCTACTGCAGTTGGATCCGCTGTAAACATAAAATCCAGCAGGGGATTTCCATATCCTGTGGTGAGTTTAGGAGAAACGTCCGGCATGGTTACATAAGGCACGGAATCATTTTGCAGGGACGGATTTTCTCCGGCCTGCGCATTTTGCTGGTGAGATATCATACATGCAGCAATGACCATTGATAAAACGGGATTATGGATGTTTTTCTTTTTCATTGTATATTTGGTTTAAAACAGTAATATGTTCGTTTACTGGCCTGTCATCGTTTTGGGCGGATGATGATCCTTCTGTAACTAGTCATGTCATCGGGTTCAATGTCTGTCGGTGCAATATCCGTCAGTACGACAAGCCGTGGTTTCAAGGAGGAATCCGCAACTGTTTCCGCTGCTATTCCCATTGAACATGGAAGCAAGATGCCCAGCATTCTCTATTTTATCTTCTTTGCATGACTGAAGGCTGAATGCCATCACGTAAACGACTTGGGCGACTTGCAGATGTCAGGACAAAAGTAAGAAATAAAAATGAAACTGCCAAACTTTTCAGCAACTTTTTATGGTTTTACAACTTTTTTGCTTGGTTTGAAGGGTGAAATCCGCAACAATGTACTTGCGGATGAGAGGGACATTAGCCAATCAGCTTGTAGCCGATTCCCCTTACGTTGATTATTCTGACGCGAGGGTCGCGGGAGAGTTTGCGGCGCAGCTTGGTGATGAACACATGGAGGCTGCGGGTGTTGAAATAGCTGTCGTCGCCCCATAATTGGAGCAACACATCCTTGTTGTCAACCACTTCGCCCTTGTTGCAGCAAAGTAGGCGGAGAATTTCAGATTCACGATGAGAGAGTGGGATGACGGTGGCTGTGATATTCTCGTTGGCAAATATCAGTTGCTCTTTCAACGTATCGAGTTGGTAGTCGCCAATAACGTATGTTGTAGGTTCTTCTTGAGGAGTCTCTGCGGAAATAAAGACGCGGCTGACGAGAGCTTTTATACGTACTATCTCATACGACCGACAAGACCGGTATCCACACACTCGCCAACGGCGAAAAGCATGACATCGGCACACACATGGTGACACGTGGCGACAGCCGCCCCATTCACGACTATCGCATCTCTGCCGACCTTGACTTTGCCAAGGATCACAAAGTTCTTTGCGCGTGAGGAACATAAGTTGGGCAAGAGAGCAAAGGTGAACTATGGCTTGGTATATACCCACATTATCGACCACAGCCGGCAGGACTACGTACCGACAGAAGAGACAACCACCGACAAACTCCCTCATTCACTATCTTCCCGTCGCACGGAAAACATTCTGAACATCTATGGAGGAGGAACTATGAATCTGAGCGACAAACTATCAGCTGAACTGTCGCTTGCCGCCGAACATTCCAAGACAACGCTATGGGACGAATGGGACCTCTATCCCACACTGTCAGCCACCTATATGCCAAGCTCAGGACACATGTGGCAACTCTCATTCTCCACCGGGAAGAAATATCCCGAATTCTGGGCAATGCAGAATGTAACATCATATTACGGAAGTTACTATGAGCATATTGTAGGCAATCCTGCACTCAAGCCGTCGAAGGAGTACTCTCTTTCGCTCGTACATGTGCTTCACAACAAATATATGTTCCGCGGATGGTTCAGACATACCAAGGACTACTTCACACAGACCATGTTCCAGGATCGTGACCAACTTGTGGAGATAGCCAAGTTCGACAATTTCGACTTCTACCAGAATGCAGGTATAATGATTAGCTCACCATGGAGACCGGTTTGGTGGCTCGACATACAGACTACCGTATTCGGCAAATGGATGCGCGTGAAGGACAGCGACTACTACGACTGTCCCTTCGACCGCAACATTGCCTACGCAATGCTGTCGGCCAACGCCACCTTCCGTTTTGTGCGAAGCCACGACCTCTCGCTCACCGTCAACGGCTTTGCGCGCACCAAGTCGTATCAGGGACCGCTCGACCTTCCCGCATCTGGTAATCTCGACCTAAGACTCCGCTATGCCTTCCTCGGAGGCAACGCCATCCTCACCCTCTACTGCAACGACATCTTCCAGACACTGATGATCACTCCTGAGAATCACTGGGCAGGACAGAACATGCGCAGCCAATACTCCTGCTTCCGTACCGTAGGCCTCTCCTTCACCTACCGCTTCGGCGGATACAAGGCAAAGAACCGCGAGGCTGTTGACACGTCGAGGATGAAGAAATAAAATATAACAGAAATTATGAAAGCAAGGCACAGCATTACTTGTCACACATTGGTTATTATCGTCTATCCGCCTATATGCATCCACTTCTACGTATGCCAAAAGAAGAGCATCTTTTTAAGGAGGGAGCATCTTTTGATAAGGTAATGACACTTTATCGTTTTGACAAGAAACTCCGTATGTTGCTTTTCAACGAAATAGAGAAAAGTAATTTTGTCATAACAGGCTTTTATTCTATGTTCCGCAGTGGGGAACGTAAAACAGGCAGAGGCTTCACATTAATTTATAATAGTCTGACTTATATAATATAGATACCCTGAGTGAAAAAATCCATTCACTCTATTCAATACATGCAACAACAGGACAAAAAAAACAAACACTTTTCTCGTTGCAAAGGACGGCAATGAAACGAGATGAACAAGTTGATAGAAAGTAGCCCCCAACGCCTGAACACATAAGGCAGTTAGAGGCTACAGGAACCGAGACTGTTCTACTTATGCTGTTCAAACAGCCAGTCTTGCACTCCTTCAATACCGTATGCAACAAACCATGTGGCGCGATGGTTGCCACCAGTGAGATGGGTGAAGAGCAGATGATTGCCTTCCGCACGTATCTTGTTTGCTTCTGCCGACAGTTGTTCCTGCGGCAAGGTCATATCCCATGTCGCCTCAGTCACCTTGCTGCCTTGACTGCGCCACTGCTCCACAGCTTGTCCTTGCAGCGAACTTGATGAGACATCTCCCTCGCATGAAATAATCCAGATGTTCTGTTTGTCCAGTGGTCCCATCAAGGATGGGTTCCATTTTCCGGCAACAAGCAGGGCTGCGGCAAAGAGGTCGGGCTCTTTCAGCATCATCACTATAGATGACATGCAACCCATTGACTGACCGGTGGTGTAGATGCGCTTCGGGTCGATGGAATAGCGTGTCTGCAAGTCTTTCAACAAGGCTATAGTAGCATCAAGATGGTGACTATAGTTCCAGTTGTCATCCACTGTTATGACAGGGTATTCGGGTGCCACCACTATGCATTTATGCCTTGCCTGTGCCTGCGGCTCTGCCCATGATGTGGCGCCATTACCCTGATAGAGAGTATGCGTGACATCGCCGCTTGCCACTCCCGCATCGTGGATAAAGAGAACTAACGGATATTTTTCTGCCGGATTATAGTCTTTCGGTATATATATATTATAAGGTAAGGCCTGACCTGTATATGGACTGACGTATTCTTCCTGTCTGAAATCATCTGCCACGAGACACTGCCCAGCAGTGGCATCTATCTGACTTTCGTTTGCCTTATAGCTTTTGCCGTTTGAAGTCTTTATGTCTTTCGTCTGTGTGACTACGGCATTGCCAGGATATGAGTCGTTGCCCCCTGTGCTCCATCCTGCACGCAGTCCCGGTCCTCCCTGCATTCGGTCGCGTTCCTCTTTTTTCTTCTTGTCAGCCTCTGAAGGCATCTGCGGACGGGCATTCAGATCAACTTCCGCCTTTACTTCGATGATGACATACTGTCCGTCCTTGCCTTTTTCTGCCCTCTCCGGAACGTTGTTGGCATATATGCGTGTCACATCTTTTCCTTCAACCTTGAAACTCTCAGCAGAGAGGCTCTTGTTGCGGATGGGGGTGTCGTATTGAAGCACGACGGTTTCCACCTTACGTCCGTCGCCCAACACGCGACTAATTGCCGTTGCCGACTGCACATGTCCTTCTGTATTGGAGGTATTTTGGGCATTTGCCAAGCCGAGGAATCCTGCCAGAACCATAGTGATAATTGTTCTTTTTTTCATAATTTGCTATTTTTAGTTCATCTATATCTCTGATTAATGCCAGAGAGTCAATCTATACAATGAATTGACAGTGCAAAATTACTCATTTTTAATGGTTCAAACAATATTCACCCTCATGCCTTCACCACCCAAAAACAGCTGTATGCCACCTTTTAATAACATAGTTTGAGACTACTGGTATGATATTGCCATCTGAAGACTCTGGCCGCCAGGAACTGATGACTGAAAGAATTAAACGACAATCCCTAAATAGCAGGGGATTCTTAGATATCCTTCAATGACATTGCAAGCAGTTGGAGATTATATTTAGCAAAGACCTTTGGGGGAAGGGATGCCACCTTGTTTTCCAGAACAGACATGCTGATTTTTCGCTCGTTGCGTTTGACCTCTGCAATTACGCCGGTATTATTGAACTCATTGACTGCTATGAGATCAAGCTCGTTTTCGCCACGCTTGTCCCACCAATTGCCTATACGAGTGTAATTGCCGCTCTCCATAGTCTTTGTCTGAAACCAACGTTCAAGGGTGCGACCTGTAAACTGTTCATAGTTTTCCGAGAGATACTGTTGGAGCAGTGCCGTCTGT
>JALERP010000133.1 GCA_022764085.1 Prevotella sp. | reverse complement strand
TTTGAACCACAGAGTTTAAGAGATTAAGAGTATTTATATTAGGAAAGAGACTGAATAAACAAAAATCTCTTTTCCTCTTTATCTCTGTGGTTTAAATAAACCCCTTATACATTGGGAATTATCACTTCAGAAAGTTGAGTTGAAAATTAAAGAAAGGATAAGATTATGAACAAGAAATTTTTAATGTTGGCTCTTGGTGCCTCACTGACACTGAGTAGCTGTGTGATGAAAAAGGAACTTGTAGAATGCCAGACTCAGAATAAGGAACTTGGCAAGAAGTATATGGATGTAAAGGAGCAACTGGCTGCCGCAAATGCCAGCTTGGCTGCTTCAGAAGCCCGTATGAAATCTATGCAGGAGCAACTCAACCAGAAGAGCTCTGACATGGCTGCGCTCCAGAACTCGCTCGACAAGAGCTTGACTAACGCTTCTCAGAACAACATCAGTATCGAGAAGCTGGTTGACCAGATTAACGAGTCAAACCAGTACATCCGCCACTTGGTGGAGGTGAAGAGCAAGAGCGACTCGCTCAATATGGTGCTCACCAATAACCTGACACGCTCGCTGAGCCGTGAGGAGCTCAAGGAGGTTGACGTACAGGTGCTGAAGGGCGTTGTGTATATCTCGCTCGCTGACAACATGCTCTACAAGAGCGGTTCGTATGAAATCAACGACCGTGCAGCCGAGACACTGAGCAAGATTGCCAAGATAATAAAGGACTACAAGGACTATGACGTGCTCATCGAAGGTAATACCGACAATGTGCCCGTTAATGCCTCGGCAGCCTCGATGAAGAACATCCGCAACAACTGGGACCTCAGCTGTTTGCGTGCGTCAAGTGTGGTTCAGGCCCTGCAGAATCAGTATGGTGTTGACCCGAAGCGTCTCACGGCAGGTGGTCGCGGCGAGTACAATCCTCTCGTAGCCAATGATACCGAGACAGGCAAGCTGCGCAACCGTCGTACTCAGATTATTATCACTCCGAAGCTTGACCAGTTTATGGACCTTATCGACAAGGCTCCGGACGCAGAATGATACACGTCTTCAAAATTGCGTATATGAGATATTTGAATATGCTCCTTCTTTTCCTTGCAGCCGTGTTTTGCGGTTGCAAGGGAGGGTATGATGACAAAAAAGTAAAAGGTGAATACAAACGCACTGACAGTATCCTGAAGAATACGCGCAACGTGGATTCCCTGAAAATGTTTGTGAAAACCTATCACGATTCCAATGACAAACGTGCAGAAGTGATAGCTATGCGCGAATTGGGTAAGAGACTAAGGGAGGAGAGCAAATTCTCAGATGCAATTGACACCCACAGAAACGGTCTGAAGTTGGCTGAATCTATAAAGGACACAAACAACATTATCCAAATCCTCAACCAGTTGGGCACCAGCTATCGACGTATAGGCATTATGAACGAGGCGGCTGCATACCACTATCGCGCTCTCTCGTATTGTGACATGTATGGTAATCCCGAAGACAAGAAGATTCTGAAAAGCCGCGTTACCACCCTCAATGGTATCGGTAATGCCATGAAGGTGATGGGCAATGACGAGGCGGCGGACAGTATCTTCCGACAGGCGCTTGAAGGGGAGAAAAAGCTCAACAGCCCGCTTGGTATGGCCATCAACTATGCAAATCTCGGAACGCTTTTTGAGCGTAAGAAGCAGTATGACTCGGCTATGGTGTATTATGGAGAGTCGATGAGGCTTAATTCGGAAGCAAGGTCCAAGCTCGGCGTGTCACTTTGTTATACGCATTTCGGACAGGTATATGAGAAGCGCAAGATGATTGACAGTGCCATTGTGCAGTACAATCTTGCCTATGATGTAATACGTGGCGACCGCGACCTGTGGCACATCCTTGCCTCCACGCTTGCCCTTGCGCGTGCGTATATTATAAAAGGTAGTCTCGACAAGGCATGGGACTTGTTGTGCGATTCCGAGAAGACTGCGGAAGAGATAAATTCTATTCGTCACCTGGCACAGGTGAGCAAGCTGAAGTATCAGTGGTATGAGAAGAAGGGTGACAATGCCAAGGCTCTTGAATACTATATCCGCAACCGCAAGTATGAGGATAGCTTGAACAATGAGGAAAATAACTCGCGCATACAGAACCTGCGTGTCGATTACGAGCGACAGTCGAAACAGTATGAAATCAACCTGCTTGAAAACAAGCTGACTAACCAGAAACTGGAGCAGACCCGTATTCTCATTGCGGCGACTTTTGTTGTTATGCTCTTGCTTGTCATCTGGATTGTAACCCTTATTCGAGGCAGGCGACAGTTGAAGAAGGCAAATGACGAGATTGCAGAGGCATACAAGGAGACCAAGAAGGCACTTGAGGTGAAGACCTCATTCATGAAGAGCATGAAGCACGAAATACGCACACCGCTCAACGGCATTATGGGATTCTCTCAACTTCTCGCGTCTATGTATTCCAACGACGAGCAGGCCCAACAGATGACGGAGGTAATTGAGAAGCAAAGTGCATTGTTGGCAAAGATTATTGACGACATACTTGAAATAGCCGATGCCGACACCTTAAAGCCCCATATCGAGGATTGTAAGTTGGATGAAATGGCAGAAGAGGCGATGGCGATGGCAAGGCAAGTGGCTGCCCCGGGAGTGGCGTTCGCGTTTAAGACCGATTCTGAAGAGTGTGTGGTTTCTACCGACCGCCATATCTTGCAGAAGATTTTGGAGAAGGTGCTTGACAATGCGGCAAAGTTCACTACTCAGGGACAAGTGACGGTGATTGCAAGTCATACAGCTGATGGCGGTTTGGAAATATCGGTGGAGGACACAGGCCCGGGCATACCAGCCGACAAGGCCGAGGCGGTGTTCGAGCAGTTTGTAAAGCTTGACGAGTTCTCGCAGGGTACAGGTATGGGACTCACCCTGTGTCGCACTATCATACAGAAGCTGAATGGAAGAATCTATGTTGACACCTCATACAGTGACGGATGCCGCATAAAGATAGAATTGCCGCGATTGCAGATGTAATAGGGATTTTCCTACAGTAAAATGGGATAATTCCATGTACGTGATATCCCAAAATAGATTAACTTTGCAGCGTGTAATAATAAAAGTTGTAAGATATGAAAAAGGTGATAGCATATTCTTTGGTTGGGGCAATCATGCTCAGCAGTTGTTCTACCGCAGATTCGGGAGCGTCAAACGGAGCGTTTTTCGGTTCAATTCTGGGTTCTGCCATTGGTGGTATCAGTGGCGGACATCGTGGCAGTGACATCGGTACTATAGTAGGTATGGCTGGCGGTGCCATTGCGGGTGCTGCTATTGGCTCTGCAAATGAAAAGAAGGAGCAGAAAAAGTATGAGGAATATCTGCGTCAGCGCAATGAGAGATATAGTCGTGAATACCAGAAACGTGAAATAAGCAGAATGAATGACGAAAGTGGCTTCGACCCCAACAACGGAGGCGATGACCGTATTGAGATGGAACCGGAATCGCCGGCAACGGCATCGGTGAGAAACTCTTCTGACGAGCCATATACCACAGTTGAGGCCAAGACCGTGACGCTCGACCAGCTGAAGGCTATGACCAACTATAATGTTAATATAAACGAGAGGATTCAGCTGCGCAATGTCAGCTTTGTGGATGCCGACGGAAACGGAGAAATCCAGCCAGAGGAAGAATGCAAGGTGTCGTTTGAGATAATGAACAATTCTGATGTGGAAATATTTGATGTGGTTCCCACTGTGATAGAAGTATCGGGCAACAAGCATATCCATATTTCTCCAGGAATACGTGTAGAGAGTATCAAACCGCATCAGGGTGTGCGCTATTCAGCCACGGTGAAGGCGGACAAGAGGCTAAAGGATGGCAATGCCGTGATACGTGTGGCAGTGGCGCAAGGTCAGAACGACATCACATCACAGGTAAAGGAATTCAATATAACAACAAGGAGAAGTCTTTAACTCCTTGAATTCCCTAAAAATAAATAGAAACTTATTTTCCCCAGTTGGGACGCAATGGATCATCTCCCTGCTCGTTACGTTCAAAGTCGAGCTCAGGGAGATTCCTTTTTTCCTCCTTGGCCTTGAAGGGCACTACAATGTCATCAGCCACTTCCACCAATACCATCGCCACTCCTTGTGACAACATGCCTAATTCCTTGGCTGCCCGCCATGATAGGTCGATGATGCGTCCACGGCCGAAGGGACCGCGGTCAGTCACTTTCACCACAACCGACTTGCCGTTCTTCGGATTTGTCACTTTCAGCATGGTGCCGAAGGGATGAGTCCTGTGGGCGCAAGTCAAACTGTCGTGATGCAGTCTTTCGCCGCTGCTCGTGCGTGCCCCCGTTGCTCTCTTGGAATAATAGGAGGCCTTGCCCTTTTGAGGGGGTTGGGCGAATGAGGAATCGTGTGATTTAATTAGGAATGAGGAATGAGGAATTAGGAATGCTAATGTTAGCAGTCCTATGGTAAACTTTCGGTATGCGCAGTAATTGGCTTTCCCTTCGGCCGCCGAACGTTGTTTCCTCATTCCTAATTCCTAATTCCTAATCCCTAATTCCTAATTCCTCATTCCTAATTAAATTACACAACCCCTTGCGCCATCATGGCATTAGCCACCTTCATGAAGCCTGCTATGTTGGCACCCTTCACGTAGTTGATATATCCGTTAGGCTCCTTGCCATACTTCACGCATTGCTCATGAATGTTGTGCATAATCTGATGGAGATTCTTGTCAACCTCCTCCTCCGACCATGACAGACGGATGGCGTTCTGCGTCATTTCCAGTCCCGATGTTGCAACTCCACCGGCATTCACTGCCTTACCAGGGGCAAACAGCTGTCCTGCGGCAATAAACTTGTCAACAGCCTCGGCGGTGCATCCCATGTTCGACACCTCAGCCACCAATAGCGGTTTGTTGGCCAACAGTGCGTCGGCATCCTCGCCGCTCACCTCGTTCTGTGTGGCGCAAGGCAGTGCAATGTCACACTTCACCTCCCATGGTCTCTTGCCGGGAACAAACGTAGCTTCGGGGAACTCCTCTGCGTATGGCTGACATACATCATTGCCGCTGGCCCTCAGTTCGAGCATATAGTCGATCTTCTCGCCGCTGATGCCATCTGGGTCATAGATATATCCGTCGGGTCCGGAGATAGTTATCACCTTTGCGCCCAACTGAGTGGCTTTGGTGGCTGCACCCCATGCCACATTGCCGAATAGA
>JALERP010000042.1 GCA_022764085.1 Prevotella sp. | reverse complement strand
AGATGGCCTGTTGCACAAACTCAGCGTCCGTGACAACGGATTTTGCGGTCGTCACAGACTTAGGATCTGGCTTAGACAGGCCATTTTCTTGATTCTTTAGTATACCTTTCTTCATATCGGCTGCAAAGGTACAAAAAAAATGCGAATCTGAGGATATAAATTAACCTTATTTATTGATTTTCAATCTGTTGGATTTAAAACTGCTCTCTGAGATTATCGCAAAATAGAATGCCGTAGGGGGGTACGGGAATTTCGGAAAAATCGGGAGTGCTCAATTGTTAAAGGATTTAACAGTGCTTTTAATCCACTGTGTATAAAGGAATACTACCTGCTGAATAGTTACAACGAAATAGTTCTTTGAAAATTTGTGTAATGTCACATAATGCAAGTACTGACACGATAGAGTCAACCTTTGGAGTTGCAAAAGCAGTCAACCTTTCCCCAAATTTGGTTGTCAAACGACGTGAAACTATAGGCAAAAAATGCGTAGGTTTTTGACGTCTGTTTTGAACACCCTACCTTTCAGGGCTTTACATCTGATTAGTTACCTCGGCATTAACTTTGGTTAAATAGTCGTAAATGTATGAAAACATGACAATGAAAATTTGGATGATAAAGAAAAAAATCGTATCTTTGCAAGTGCATGTAGGCATATCTCTCCTGCAGCATGACTAAATTATGGGTAGATACATAAACAAAGGCAATATTGCATTCCGCGACATCGTGACACATGAATATGTTGACAAGTCGTCGCTCATACCGCTAATCAACGGTACGCTCAACTCCGAGAACCGCTATAGCTGCGTTACCCGCTGCCGGAGATTTGGCAAGTCGATGGCGGCAAAGATGTTGTGCGCATATTATGACAAGTCGTGTGATTCGAGAGAGTTGTTCAGTGGATTGGCGGCTGAGAAGGACAAATCATTTGAGGCATATCTGAACAAGTATTATGTGATAAGCATTGACATGACTGACTTTACCACAAAATACAGGAATGACAAGGATATCGTTAAGAAAATTCAAGGTGGAGTCATTAAAGATATACAAGGTGTTTTCTCCCAAATCAGTGTAGATGATGGCGACGACTTGATGGATGTGTTATACAGTATCAGCGATAGCACTGGCGAGCGTTTCTTTATGATTATAGACGAGTGGGATGCTATCCTGCGCGAGATGGGAAAAGACGAGAGTGTGACAACGTCATATATTGATTTTCTTCGCCGTCTGTTTAAGGGGTCAGGGTCGGACACAGTCTTTGCGGGTGCATACCTCACCGGCATATTGCCCATCAAGCGATATAATACGGAATCTGCGTTGAACAATTTCAATGAATATTCAATGATTGATCCCGCCTATCTCGCCCCTTGTTATGGATTTACCGAAGAGGAGGTGGGCATTTTGGCAATGCGTCATAATGCCTCAATCGAAAATCTGAAACAGTGGTATGACGGATATAAAATCGGCAATGAGAAATCCATCTACAACCCATACTCCGTGATGAAAGCCTTGCAACGGGGAGTGTGCAAAAGCTACTGGTCAACCACGGGTGCCTACGATTCTGTCAGAACCTATATTCAGATGAATTTCGACGGACTGAAGGATGATATCATCAGAATGTTGTCGGGAGAGCATGTGTATGTCAACACCCTAAAGTTTCAGAACGACATGCGGATAGTAAACAGTAAAAATGATGTTCTCACGGTGTTGATACATCTCGGCTATTTGGCATACGATGGCGATACCGGCAAATGCTTCATACCGAACAAGGAGGTGGGCGAGCAATTTCTTAACGCAGTAGAAGACACTTCGTGGACTCGTTTGGTGGAAGCGCTTACCGCCTCACAGAACCTACTTGATGCCACCCTTTCGTGCAATGAACAAGCCATTGCTAAAGGCATAGACAAGGCTCATGACGAGAACACGAGTATTCTTGCCTACAATGACGAAAACTCGCTTGCCTGTGTGCTTTCCATTGCTTATATATGGGCAAAGAACGATTATGTCATTCATCGTGAATACGCCACCGGCAAGGGTTATGCCGACCTCGTGATGATTCCCCGGCGCAATGTCACAAAGCCGGCCCTTGTCATAGAGCTTAAATACAATCATTCCTCAGATACCGCAATCAATCAAATAAAGCAAAAGAACTATCCCTCGAAGTTGGCTGATTACACAGGCAACATCCTCCTTGTGGGTATCAATTACGACAAGGAAACGAAGGAGCATACATGCAGAATAGAGGAATACAAAAAATAGAATCCCTCGGTGTTTGTTTTTTAACACTCCAGACAACGAAATAGTTCTTTGAAAATTTGTGATTACTTCTTGAATCTTTCAATCTTATGAATCACATTTCCCTTGTTGTCAATCATATAGAGGTTTAACTGATTTTTCGATGCACTGACAACAGAGAATCCTTCGGCAGGCGAACAAAAAACGGTGCCGTCGGTGGGATTAACCTTGCGTGCGAGACTGCCCGAGGTGTTTACCACATAGTCGATGCCGTCATTGCCGCGTCGGATATGCTGGAAGTTGTGGATATGTCCGCATACATACATCGCCACCTTCGACTTGTGACGCTGAAAAATCGGGAGAAGACGGCTCTGCATATCCTTCTGTTCGATGATGTCTTTCTTGGTATCGGCATACATAGGATGGTGTCCTACTACGATTACCCAGTCCTCCTTTGCCTCGTCCAATGTCTTGTCAATCCATTTCAGTTGTGTGTCAATGTCTTGCGAATCGACATCAGGATAGGTGGCACTGTGATGATAGCGGTCGATGAGCGGTGTGGTGTCGATGAGCACCAGTCTTATGCTCACACCGTTGTCGTCATATACCTTAGTATAATAGCGTCCCTCCATCTCCCATCTGCGGGAAATGTTCCTGTAGTCGAGCACCGCCTGTGTATTGCCGCGGTATTCGTGGTTGCCAAGCACGGGCAGCCATGTCATCATGAGTTCGGGATGGGCATAGATAAGCTCATAGTTAGTCATCCAGAGAGGGTCTTGTGTTGATGCCACGCCTTCAAAGTGGTGTACGTCTCCCGCAGCCACGATAGCCTCCGGTCCTATGGCTCCGGCCATCTCTCCCATAAGTTCCGCCACGGGTTTCTGTTCATAGTAGCCATTGCGCCCGAGGTCGTTGGCGATAAAGAGGTTAACGTCGCCCTCGAGTGTCTTCCACAGTTCGGCATTCTGGGCATTCGCACTAATGTTAACTAATAATGATGCTGCTATCACAAGTATGATAATCAGCATGTTGCGCTTAGCGCATCTCAAGTCAATTGTTGTATCCATAAATCTCATATCTTTATTTTTCGGGTGCAAAGGTACGGGAATATGGTTACAACAAGGAGACAAAGAGATTAAGACTTCGATACGATATCGTTACAAAAATGTTTCGTCAGATTCGAGACGATTAATGCGGCGGCATTCTCGGGAGCTACCGAAGTGCCAAGCCTACGCGACACTTCTTCGTAACCTTTAAGCATCTGTTCCCTGTCGGGTCCCCCGGGGAGGATTGCCTCTAACTCACGGCGGATGTTATCCGTAGAGAACCTGTCTGCCACCAACTCGCTTACCACCTCGGCATCGACAATGAGATTGACGAGGGAAACGTATTTTACTTTTAGCAATATACGGCGCAGGAGAGCCACCAACTTCGGGAACGCCATACGATAGCACACCACCTGAGGAACGCCGAAGAGGGCTGTTTCGAGCGTGGCGGTGCCGCTCGTCACCAATGCAGCCACGGCATGGCTCAACAGCGGATATGTCTTGCCATAAACTATACGCACGTGTGTTCCTTTAATAAATGAATCATAATATGAAGGTGACACTCCGGGTGCACCTGCCAACACCATCTGGTATTGCCCCGCAAGATGTGAGGTAGCCTCAATCATTGAAGGCAGGTTGTCCTTTATCTCCTGCAGTCGGCTACCCGCAAGCAGCGCTATCAATGGTTTGCCGTTATCATCAGGAATGTCGAGATTGCCATCGTATGAGGCGCGGAACTGGAGCACCTCGTCTGCAGTGGGATTGCCCACGTAATGAATGGGATAACCATGCTTCTGTTCGTAGAACGGCACCTCGAAGGGGAGGATGGAGTACATCTCGTCGATGTCGCGCTTGATGGCCTTGATGCGATGTTCCTTCCATGCCCATATCTTCGGTGAGATATAGTAATATACGGGGATTGAGGTATTACGCTTCAAGTATTTCGCCACCTTGAGGTTGAAGCCGGGATAGTCAACAAGTATGACCACGTCGGGATGCCATGCCACAATGTCCTGCTGGCACCGTTTCATGTTCTTAAGTATGGTGTTGAGATGCAGCAACACGGGTATAAAACCCATATATGCAAGTTCCTTGTAGTGCTTTATACGCACCCCGCGCTTGCCCGCAGCCTCTGTCATCATATCGCCGCCGAAGAATCTGAACTCGGCATCCCGGTCGCGACAGACTATAGATGTAATAAGGTGGGAGGCATGCAGGTCGCCACTCGCCTCCCCCACTATGAGATAGTATTTCATTCGGTGATAAATCCTAATTTTTCAAATGAGTCGTATGCCGTCACATCCATCCTTGTGGGAGTGATGGCGGCATATCCGTGGGTGAGTGCCCAATTGTCGGTATCCGTAGCCTCAGGTTCCTCGTTGGTATATTCCCCTACCATCCAATAATAGTCGTAATCACGTGGATGTCGGCATTTTACTATTTCGTTATTCCAAGAACCCATCGCCATACGGCATATCCTCACTCCCTTGACTCCATCTGGCACCACGGGATAGTTGACATTAAGACACACACCATGTGGCAGACCGTTGGCAAGCACCTTGCGTGTAATATCTTTTACAAGTTCAGTCATCGGCGCGAAGTCAGCATCGTCGCGATGGTCACATAGGGAGAATGCCACCGAGGGTATATTCTTCATACATCCCTCCATTGTGACTCCCATAGTGCCGGAATAGTGAGTATTCACCGAGGCATTGTCACCGTGGTTGATACCACCTATGACCATGTCCGGCTTTCGCCCTTCGCACAATTCGCTGAGCGCAATCTTGACACAATCCACAGGCGTGCCGCTACACGACCACACCTCAAAGTTGTCGCCCTTGCGCCTTAGTTTCAGTCGCAATGGAGCAGTAGCCGAGAAGGCACACGAGAATCCGCTTCGTGCAGATTCGGGAGCACATACGAGCAGGTAAGCCATGCCCGAAAGCATCTCAATGAGACAGCGCAAACCCTTGGAATGATAGCCGTCATCATTGGAAATTAGTATTAAAGGTTTCTTATTTTCCATAAAAAAGTATTCTTTCGGGTGCAAAATTACTAAAAAACCTCCAATTTTCATTGGTTTTTCATATAAATTATGTACCTTTGCACCATATTTTAATTTCTTTGAAAGAAAAATGGGAAAAATAATCGCATTAGCAAACCAAAAAGGTGGTGTGGGCAAAACCACGACAACCATCAACCTGGCGGCATCGCTCGCCACACTGGAGAAGTCGGTACTCGTAGTGGATGCCGACCCTCAGGCAAACGCATCCAGCGGTCTCGGCGTAGATATCAAGGAGGTAGATTGCTCGCTATATGAGTGTATCATCAACAATGCCGACGTGAGGGATGCCATATACACTACTGACATCGACGGGCTCGACATCATCCCCAGTCATATTGACCTGGTGGGAGCTGAAATAGAAATGCTTAACATAAGCAACCGCGAGAAGGTAATCAAGAACCTGCTCACCCCTATCAAGAACGATTACGACTACATCCTCATCGACTGCAGCCCGTCGCTCGGACTCATCACGGTCAACTCGCTGACCGCCGCCGACTCGGTAATCATTCCCGTGCAGTGCGAATACTTCGCCCTTGAGGGTATCAGCAAACTGCTTAACACCATCAAGATTATCAAGAGCAAGCTCAATCCGAAGTTGGAGATTGAGGGATTTTTGCTGACGATGTACGACTCGCGCCTGAGACTTGCCAACCAGATTTACGACGAGGTGAAGAGACACTTCCAGGAACTGGTGTTCAAAACGGTGATACAGCGCAACGTGAAACTGAGCGAGAGCCCGAGCCACGGACTGCCGGTAATCCTCTACGACGCCGACTCCACCGGAAGCAAGAACCACCTGGCATTGGCGAAGGAAATCATAAATAAAAATTAAGAGTTAAGAATTAAGAATTAAGAGTTGCTGCGCGATAACATCCGATGTAGGCAAGGTGCAGCCAGCAATCGACGATAACTCTGTGAATATATAGCTCTGTGTTTTAATTAACTCAACTTTCGGAAATAAGGAAATTTATTGGTAGTTAAGGAGTTAAGGAGTTAAGGAGTTAAGCCAAATGTATTTGC
>JALERP010000037.1 GCA_022764085.1 Prevotella sp. | reverse complement strand
GCGGATTAATGATTATCCCTTGGAACAGTTGTGACAACAGGTGTTGACACACTTGTTCCACCGAGGAGGACACGGTCGTTCCATGACCATGGAACGGGTGTGACAATGCCCATGGAACGACCGTGACATCCTCGGTGGTACGACTGTGACAAAAGCGTATGATACCACTGAAACAACAGTTGCACCATAATTTAAAGACTTTCTATATACTCGTCGTATTATTGGTTCTTCATTTTCCATGTTATTTAGGTTTATTTGTCGTGCTAACATACAACAAATACTTCAAATACGCAAGAAAAACCGCAAAAAATGATGGCATCTTATCATAAAAACCCCTGTAAACGTGTTGTCTTAGCACTATTTTCAGAACATCTGTCAGCATCAGAAATTTATAACACACTGATATACAGTATATTTAAATCCAATGCTGACAGTGACAGATGTTTTTCAACTTTTATTTTTTTTGGCTATGTGCCAATATAGGGGGAGAGTATTGTGTTTAATCAGAAGGTCATACGAACCATGAAGCGCACTCCGTCCTTGTGGGTGTTCTCGTAGTGATAGTTGAGACGGCGGACGTACTCCACATGGATGAGCTTGAAGATGTTGTGGATTCCGACAGAGAACTCGTAGTAGGGTTTCTTCGGGTCCATGACATGACAGCCCTCGGGGAAGAGCATGAGGATGTCGCTCTTTGAATTCTGCTCGAGGAAGGGATTGTTCTTGTCGCTCAGTCCTCCCCACAGGCAGCGGAATCCGACATACTCGCGCCACTTGAGTTTCTTCAAGAGAGGTATGCGGTTGAATATCTTTCCGTTGAAGTCCCATGAGATATAGAGCGAGGCAAATCGGTCGTTGAGGAACTCCATGTTGTCGATAAGCTCAAAGGTCTCGTCCTGGATGATATAGCTGAGGTTGGTCTCGGGCATGATGAGCAGGGGATAAGGCACTTGGTTCCACTGTATTCCGCCCTTGAGATAGCAGTCGATCTTACCCCACGACTTCATCCAGAAACGCTTGTATATGTTTGCCTCGGTATAGTTGTAGCGGTAGTCGCCACCCAGGAATCCCTTTACTCCGACGGTATGCCCGAGGGTGAACACCGGTGCATCGAGATTAATCTTCAGTCGGCGCTGCTTGGTGTTGATGAATGTCTCACCCGGTGCAAAGCGGAACTCGGCATGGAACTCTGAGGTGCGGAACTTATTGGAGCGTGGCATAGTGGCCGCGCCATCCACATGGGTATATTGTCGGGACAGCTCACTGAGCGGGATGAAGTTGAGACCTACGGCTCCCTCGTTCTCCTCAGCCTTGAAACCGAGGGTGGTCTTGAATCCCCAGTCTTCCTCGCGCTCATACTTTATCTCCTGACGGTTATAGAACATCATCTTGTCCACCTTGCTCCACTTGAAGGAGGTGAAGACATTGTCCTTGTCGGTCTTCATAAACTTGTCGGACGGTGCCATGATGTCGTAGGTGGAGGAGAGGGTGATGGTGCGCTTGGGGAACTCCCTCGGCAGGTATTCCTTTTTGTTGAACGAATATATGAGGTCGGCCTTGTAGTAGTTCTTCTCGCTCTTCCATCCGCGGGCGAAATATCCCGATGCAAACCAATGTGGATTGAGCTTCGCCGTGGTCTGTGCGGAGATACGCGTGCGCAGTCCATCCACGGTGTTGCTCGTGAGCATGGTGTTGATAGGGCCGATGTCCACCTTACTTGGGTTGCCAGTCTCCACGAAGTTCTCTATCAAGGCCTTGAGTCCGAAGATGACATACTTGAATCCCTTTATCTGTGCAAGATTATTGACGAAGGCGTCCATCTTGCTCTCGCTCTTGGTGAGCGACACCTGTCGGTACTTGTTCCAGAAAGCCTCGTCGCGCATCATTGCGTCGGCTTCCTTCACCTCCTTGGCCTTACCCTTGAAGAGCTGTTTGGGCAGAGGGTCGAAGGCATAGTCAGTGAGTCGCGTGGTGCGTATTACGGCAGCCTCCTTGATAAACGAGGCGAGCTTTATCTCAGCCATCATGTCATCAACGGTGAGCACCCACGAGCTGTCGGGCAACTGTGTGAACTCCTGCACAATCTTCATGTTCTCCACAAAGTTGACGTCACTCTTCTTCGGGATGGTCAGTTCGCACCGCTTCACCTGGTATGACGAGTCGGCAAGTATATATATGTCTCCACGGAATCCGAAGTCCTGCTGGTTGTTGGGCAGGAAGTGCAGGTGGAAACACTTGTCGCGCTCCACATACAGTGTGTCCATAATATAAAATCGGTAGAACGCTACTGCATCCTTGCCTATCGGCGAGGTGAACGGATACTGCAGGAGGCGTATCTGGTCGTCGTAGATATTAACATCCGAGAAGACATCCTTCAATACAGTGTTGAGGATGTCTCCCGTCTGGAAGAGGTCGTTTACTCCTGTTGAGTTCTGGCCCTTCACTATGTTCTTCTCCGAATGCGGATGCTTTCGGTAAATCTTCTGGGTGACAGTCTCATCCACGCTGACGGGCAGGATGAGCTTTCCGTTGTATTCGCACTTCTCCACTTGGTCCTTGAGCCATGGTTTCTTCTTCATCTTCGGGTCCTCGAGCTTTTCGGGGGTAATGTCATTGAGTGCGAGAGTAATTTTCTGATATTTGTTATACTGATAATAGTCGCGGTTGTCGAGGTCGGTGCGTTTCTTCGCCTCAACCACCTTCTTCATCAGTTCGACTGCGGGATTGTTTTTCCTGCTGTATTTCTTCCTTTTCGTTTTTACCACAACCTCCTTTAGGGCCTTTGTGTCGGGCTTTAGCTTGACGTTGAAGTTCTTTTTGGTTGAGGCATTGATGGTGATAGCCTTTGAAACATATCCAACGGCGCTGAAAGTGAGCACCCATCCCTCATGGCGTGCGATAGTGAATTCTCCATTGATATTAGATGCCACTGCCACGTTGTGTCCACGGTAGATACAAGAGGCATAGGGAATAGAGTCACCGGTGGCCTCATCGATGACATAGCCCCTCAACTGTGCCTTCAACGGCAGGGTCGTAATAAGGAGGAGCAAAAAAAGTGTTATTCTGAAAACTTTCATCAATTATAAATGAGGAATTAGGAATGAGGAATTAGGAATGAGGAATGAGGAATGAGGAATGAGGAATTGGCTGCGCATTGGCATATAATTCCTAATTCCTGATTCCTAATTCCTAATTAAAAAAATCAATCAATTTCCTCGTCAGCCTCGTATCCACCCATCTCGCGGATGGCGTTCTTCAGCATAGTGTATTGCTGATAGAGGTGGTTGACAGCCTCCTCGCCCTGTGTGTAGTCGTGCATAGGAGCCTTGAGGAAGAAGCTAAGGAAACGCTGTATGCCATAGCGTCCGGCGCGTGCGGCGAGGTCGCTCAGCAAGCAGAGGTCGAGACAGAGAGGAGCGGCAAGGATAGAGTCGCGGCAGAGGAAGTTGATCTTGATCTGCATCGGATAGCCCATCCATCCGAAGATGTCGATGTTGTCCCATCCCTCCTTGTTGTCGTTGCGTGGAGGATAGTAGTTGATGCGCACTTTGTGGTAATACTGTGTGTCCTCGTCGTTGCCGTGTCCGTAGAGGTCGGGCTGAACGTCGGGTTTGAGGATTGTCTCGAGAGTGGAGAGCTTGCTGACCTCCTTGGTGTGGAAGTTGGCTGGCTCGTCGAGCACAAGTCCGTCGCGGTTGCCAAGGATATTGGTAGAGAACCATCCATTGAGACCTAAGCAGCGTGTGCCGATGATAGGAGCGAAACCGCTCTTCACGAGAGTCTGACCTGTCTTGAAGTCCTTGCCGGCAATAGGCATCTTGGTCTGCTCGGCGAGTTCCCACATGGCGGGAATATCGACTGTTGTGTTAGGAGCGCCCATGATGAAGGGGGCACCCTCGGTGAGGGCAGCATAGGCATAACACATAGATGGTGCGACATGCTCGCGGTCGTCAGCCTTCATGGCAGCCTCAAGGTCGGCAAGGTGATAATGAATCTTCTCGCATACAGGTACATAGATTTCAGTAGAAGCAGCCCAGAGCACTACGATGCGCGAGCAGCCGTTCTTCTCTTTGAACTCGCGGATATCCTGCTTCAGGGCCTCAACCATTTCCCAGCGTGTCTTGCAGTCCTTGACGTTGTCACCGTCGAGACGCTTTGCATAGTTCTTGTCGAAAGCTGCCTTCATAGGCTTGATAGCCTCCAGTTCGTCCTTCACGGGATTGATATCCTTCTCCTTGAGCACCTCGGCATACATGGCAGCCTGATAGGCGTTCTGGGGATAAACGTCCCAGCAGCCGAACACGATGTCATCGAGTTTGGCCATCGGTACGATGTCTGCGTATGGCAGATATTTTTTGTCATCACCACGACCGATTCTGATTTTGTCATACTGAGTCATGGATCCTACGGGCTTTGCAAGTCCGCGACGTGTCATGAGGACACCTGTCATGAATGTTGTAGCCACAGCACCGCAGCCTACAACCATGATACCTAATTTGCCGTCAGCCGGCTTAACATTAGTTTGCTTCATTACAATTTCTTTTTATTGTTTGTTTATATTAATAAATTCTCTTCATTTATTCCTTCCCACACATCAAACCATGTGGTCATAGCCCAGTCGGCTTTTTCGCCCCTTGGTATATCGGGTGTCCATCCTTCTCCCATATACCATAGTGTCTTGCAGCCAATCTCACGGGCTGGTATGATGTCCTTGTCGTAGCTGTCGCCTATGACGAGCACTCGCGACGGGTCTTTCGCTCCCAATGCCTTGAGTCCCAATCGGTAGATTTCGGGGTCGGGCTTGCGCACTCCCACCACTGCCGACTCAATTATATGGCTGAAATACCCGTCAAGATTGAATTGTTTGAGCACTGAGCTTACGTTGCCGTAGAAGTTGCTTACTAACACCGTCTTGCCTTTTTCTATATAATCTCCAAACAAATCCCTCAAGACATCGTGGGAGAGACTAGTGGATTCCTCGGTGTCAAGTATCAGTGTGTCGAGAATGTTGTCATGCCACTTGTCGGGGTCGAAACCCTCTATATGCTGCTGTATGTATTCCAGTTCGATGTCCAGTTTTATGCTTAGAGTGTCCGAAAAATCATGCTCAGGCTTGATGAGGGGATTCTTGGCAAGAGTTCGCTCGGCATGCACATAGGCATCACGGAAGAGCGCCTCATCCACAGGCACCTTGTTTTTCTGATAAGCGTGCCAGATGCGCTTGCCCCAGTGCATTCCGTCAGAGTCGAGCGTGCCTCCATAGTCGAATATGATTCCCTCGAAATATCCGCTCTCAATCTTGTCGCGCAGTTCGTCGAGGTCACCGTGATGCAGTTTGTGTATTACCTTAACCGCCATGTTCTGCGCTGCATCCATATAGCAGCGCGAGTAGCTTGGCCAGTCGTTGATGTCTATATACACCCTCTCTCCGTCTTCAGTGACGATACAGTCGCCGCCGTAGAAGTCGAGTTCAAGGGCATTTGCCACAGCATTTGCCTCGTACATAAAATCATATTCGTCGAAAGGAGTGTGCTTTGGAACGCCGTTATGTCCGTTATTTGAGAATTTCATCTCTCCGTCGTCGTCGGGATAATAATAACGGAAGAACTGTGTGTCGGAAACGCCATAGAACTTGACGAGGTCTCCCTTTACATGTGCACATACACAAGGGTTGGCTATTCCGCGCAGTTTCATAATCGTCACAGCCTTGTCCCGCGACTTTGCATCCTGTGCGAACACCACATCCTGCTCACATTCCGAGTAACCGTTGTTCTTCTTTATCCAATAACCGTCGCTACCCTTGTCGCCAGGAACCTGAAAACCTCTTTGACGCAAAAACGCATACTGCAACATCCTGTTTTGGCAACCATAAAGCACAGCTTGTGGAGCATTAATAACCGGAACATCGGATTTCCTCAGTTCTTTCAATGCTTCTTCGGAACGAGCCATAGAGATATAGGCATCAACATCGTTTTGAAGACGGAAACCGTCCTCATCAACTACGCTGACGTCAAACCCGCTGCGTTTTAGTAGGTCGCACAAACATTCTAATATTCGGGCGTCCTTGTCCTCGGAATTTGGGGAGAACCTTTTCGCCCTTTTAATTGCAACTATCATATAAAGTGCACTATTGTTTTTTATAGTTGGGCGCAAAGTTAGTTATTATTATTGAAATACCGAAACTTTTTAACCTATTTTATTTTTCCTACACCTTTTATCAGCCTTTATTATTACTTTAAGACTATTTTATGCGAAAAATTGAACATGTGTTTGTATTTCAGTTGACGAGTTGTTTGTATGCCGAAGGGGACAAGAACGCCCTGAGAGGCAAAAGCGTAATCGCAGCAGAGGATAACGCTTTTGCCCTTTCAGGGCGACCCATCGCAATATAATCACAAACCCAGGGCGTTGCCCTGGGCTATGTGCTTTTGGGCTTTCAGCCCGAACTCCCCGTAGAAGCCAAACAATCAACTCGTCAACTCAAAAATCAATTATTACCGTAGAACCTGTTGGCAGCCCTGAGCTGGTGTCTCATCACGCTGAGCATTTCCTGACTCTCCTGCAAGATGTTGATATACACGAGGTCTATCTTCATTGTGCTGGCATCCACCGATTTCTGCATACGGTCGTAATGATGCTTGCGCACTGAGGAAAGACGGTCCTTTAGCTCCTCAGCCTGAGACAGCACTTCATCGTATTCATTGAAGCGTCCGGTTGAAAGCATGGCAGAGGTGCGCTTCATCAGATCGGCAATCTTCTCGCGCACAGGGTCAAACTCCCTTATGAGACTCTGCGGCATGGGATTAAAGTTATTGTCCACATGCTCCTTAATCGGGTCAAGCATACGACGCAGACAGAATATGAACTGCTGGTCGCTGTTGACACCAAGATGATACCACGTGTTGCGCTCTAAAGCCACATTCTGCGGCACACGTCGCAGTGCGAGCAGTTCCTTGCGGCGGTATTTCTTGAGTTCCACCTGTTCGCCCTTCAGCTCTTTGAGGAGTTTGGACATGGCGCGGTGGTCTTCAGATACAAGCGCGTCGAGTATCTGGTTATACTTGCACAGTGCGAAGTTGCACACGAATGACTGGGTGCGCGATACATGCTTCATAAGCAGGTCGAGCACAATCTCCGGGTCCTTGGTTCGCATCATCAGACGGAAAACATCATCGTTCTTCTCGCCAGCTTTCTTGTTCTTATACTGAATATTGCTGCGGATGAGCAGGAATATCACGAGAGCCATGAAAGCGAACATGGCAACAAACCCACCGAAATACATTATCAGACATACGATGGCGCATATTCCGAATGCCACACCTGCGGTGATAAACCATCCACCGATTACGGAAAGCACTCCCGTGACACGGAACACTGCACTCTCACGACTCCATGCACGGTCGGCAAGTGATGTTCCCATTGCGACCATGAAGGTGACATAAGTGGTTGACAACGGCAACTTGTATGTTGTGCCGATAACAATAAGCACCGATGCGAGCACGAGATTTACAGCGGCGCGCACCACGTCGAATGCAGCTCCGTCGGCAAGAATGGCATCCTCCTTACGGAAACGAGTGTCGAGCCATTTGAAGAAACCACTTGGAACCACCCTGTTCATAAACTCCCCGGCATCCTGAGCCCCACGCACGATACTGCGTGCGGCACGCGACGAACCGAACATCTCGTCACCCTCGTCCTGTCGTGCGAGGTCAACACTGGTTTTCACCACGTTCTGAGCCTTTTTGCTCGTAACCATGGCGAATATCATTATCGCTCCTGCCAAAAGAAGATACAGTAACGGGGTTTTTGCAGATGTCATGAGAGATGTCATCATGAAGGCATCTTCGTCGCCACAACCGTTGTTGGTGAAATCGATGAACGAGTCCAGACCAGCCATCGGCACACCGATGAAGTTGACGAGGTCGTTGCCTGCGAATGCCATGGCAAGGGCAAATGTACCCATCATAACAACAAGTTTGAATACATTCACCTTGAACAGGTGGATAACTTCCATCAACACGGTGGAAATCACAAAGGTGACACCCATAAGCATGGGGGTGTTCTCCTTAATCCAGTCTTTATTCTCATCACCTATAAACGGCGACTTCGACAGACCTTTTATAAATATAAAGTAAGCGAGAATCGTGAATGCTATTCCACCAAAGATGGCAATGGTGTATTTCAGGTGCTTTTCATAGCTGAAGGTAAACACCACTCGCGCAATCCATTGCACTAAGACTCCGAAGAAGAAGGCTATCGCCACACTTACGAAGATGGCAATGATGACACTCAAGGCCTTGTCGGAGTTCATAAGCTGGTCGAACGTGAGCGACCCGTCGGCATTCATCTTCAGCAACGCGAGTATAAACGTACCTCCAAGCAACTCGAACACCAACGACACTGTGGTTGAGGTGGGAAGTCCCAATGTGTTGAACATGTCGAGCACTATGACATCCGTCACCATTACGGCGAGGAAGATTGTCATAACCTCGTGGAATGAATAATTCTCCGGCTGCATGATTCCATGCCTTGCCACATCCATCATGCCAGCACTCATCACTGCACCGATGACAACTCCGAAGGAGGCCACGAACATAACGGTTTTGAACTTCGCCACCTTAGCTCCAATGGCGGAATTAAGGAAGTTGACAGCATCGTTGCTCACTCCCACGAAAAGGTCGAACACTGCCAGCACGAGCAGGAAGACCACAATCAGTAAATAAAACGTTTCCATAAAACCTAATCTTGCATATTATTGTTTTGCGCTGCAAAATTAGGCAATGTATGTTACAACCGCGTAAAACGGATGTTGCAATTCTGTTACAATTGCAAAACGGATGGAATATCCACCCAAAATACGGAACCTTCGCCTACCTTTGACTTTACTCCTATGGTGCCGCCGAGACTATATGCATAACTGCGGCACACGGAAAGCCCAAGTCCTGCACCCTGAACGAAATCGTCCAATTTGACGAAGCGGTCGAAGATACGCTCGTATGCCTCACTGGGTATTCCCTTGCCCGTGTCGGCCACAGATATTCTCACATGTCCGTTGTCAATTTCTTCCAAGGAGAGAGTCACCGAACCTCTTGACGTGAACTTGAAGGCGTTGGACAGCAGATGCCATACAATCTCACGCAGGCGTCCAAAGTCAGAATGAAGCATACGCGAGCTGTCTTCCACATCAAGACGGGCCTCAACGTTCGGGTTGACATTCTTTCTTTCGTACTCCTCAAAAAGGTCTTTCAGCATTGGCACGATATCGAAGTCCGTGACATGCATCTTAGTCTTGTCGTCGGAAGCCTCCGCCTTGGATATAGACATCATTTCCTCGAAGATATTGAGCAATTTCAGGTTGTTCTCCTTGATAATTGCCACCAGTCCTTGGCGCTCGGCAGGGTCGGTCACTGAGGTGAGAATATCCGAAAATCCCACGATGGCATTCAGCGGTGTGCGCACTTCATGACTGATATTGTCAATAAAAGATGTTTTCAACCGGTCACTTTCCTCCGCCTTGTTACGTGCGTCCACCAATTCCTGCTCCAGTCGTTTTGCGTCATCAATGCACGAACTAGTACCCACAATGACTGTAGGCGCCCCGGTTTCGTCGCGCTCCGCCACAGTGGCATAGCTGTCCGACCAGTATTCCTCGTCGTTGTGCTGCACCTTCACCCGGAATTGCTCGTGAAATTCCACACTATCTCCATGGCACAATGCCATCAACCCAGTTTTTACCCTCTCAACGTCTGCCGGATTGACAGATTCGAAAATAGAACCAAGAGGACATCCCGGTGGGGTGCTCAGCACATCTGCCTTTGTACGGAAATCACTATCGAATGTAACTGCCATCGTGGCTACATCTATTCTCCACGTTGCCAACTTCATGGTCTTAAGCACCAGCTCATGCTCCACTCCATGCTTGTGCATCGACGAGAGATGCGCCAGTTCCTCGCGAGTCTTCTTGCGGTCGTTCCACTGAATGAACAGCCCTGCGATGACTACCACAAAGAGTAGTGCCACCACAAAAAAGACAAGCCACGGCGTACCATTGTTTACCTGCACATATATAAAAATATTGCTCAAATCCATACTTATATTGAGATTAATTTGGCTTTACGAGGGCAAAAATACAAATTATTTTTGTAATAATGGAAAAAAACGGGATTTTTTTTTGTATTTTCTATTAATTTGACTAACTTTGTACCCAAATAATGATTTTAACATCAGAAATGGGTAACTATAATCATAGTGAAGCACTGACCAGGACGGTAGAGCAGCTGTCGCAGCCGGAGTCCCTCGAAGGACTGTTCCATCGGCACACTGAGGGCAACCCTCTTCCTTCAGGCAAGGTGCTCGGAGAAATCATAGAATTGTCGAGAGCCATCATCTTTCCTGGCTACTTCGGCAAGTCTTCCGTAAATACACATACCATAAAATTCCATATTGGGGCAAACGTCGAAAAGCTGTTCAAGATGCTTTCCGACCAGATTATGGCGGGACTGTGCTTCGGATGTGAGGTATGTCCCGACACTGGCGGTCATTGCCGTGAGAGGGCGAAAGACATCGCTGCCAGACTGATTGAAAAACTGCCCGAAATAAGACGCACATTGGCTACCGACGTGGAGGCTGCATACAACGGAGACCCCGCAGCAGTGAACTCCGGTGAGGTAATCTCGTGCTATCCCGTGATTAAGGCCCTTGCCAACTACCGCATCGCCCACGAACTGCATCTGATGGGTGTGCCTCTTATACCACGCATAATGACTGAGATGGCTCACTCTGAGACTGGTATCGACATTCATCCAGGAGCAAAGATAGGGCACCACTTCACCATCGACCACGGCACGGGTGTAGTGGTGGGTGCCACTTGTATCATAGGCAACAACGTGAAGCTATACCAAGGCGTGACCCTCGGTGCGAAAAGCTTTCCAAAGGACGAGGACGGCAACCCCATCAAGGGCATTGCGCGCCATCCCATCCTCGAAGACAACGTGATAGTATATTCAAATGCCACCATCCTCGGGCGAATAACCATCGGCGAAGGCTGCATAGTAGGCGCAAACATGTGGGTGACGGAGGACATGGAGGCAGGAAGCAGGAGGATTAAGAATTAAGGATTAAGAATTAAGAATTGCTGCGCAAACCGAGAGAAGAGCCAAGCTTGCTCGTGCTATCCCGAGTCGCGACAGAGGAAGACGAAGTCAAAGTGCAGCCAGCAATCGACGAAGTCAATTAAGAATTAAGAATTATATAATGGAAAAGGAATTTGAACTGATCGCCAAAACATTCATGGGACTGGAACCTGTATTGGCGAAGGAATTAACACAACTGGGTGCCAACGACGTGCAGATAGGACGCCGTATGGTGTCTTTTACTGGAAACAAGGAATTGATGTATCGCGCCAATTTCCAATTGCACACGGCAATCAGGATTCTGAAACCCATCACGCATTTCAAGGCTAAGTCTGCCGATGATGTGTATGAGGAGATTAAGAAGGTGGATTGGACCGAATATCTCGACAACAACAAGACGTTCGCCGTAGATGCCGTAGTATTCTCGGAAGAGTTCCGCCACTCCAAGTTCGTGTCGTACAAGGTGAAGGACGCTATTGTTGACCAATTCCGCGAGAAAACGGGACAGAGACCAAACATCAGCGTCGCCAACCCCGACATCCGCCTGAATATACATATCGCCGAGGACAAGTGTACCCTGTCACTCGACTCCAGCGGCGAGAGTCTCCACCGCCGAGGCTATCGTCAGGAGAGTGTGGAAGCACCGCTGAACGAGGTTCTCGCAGCTGGCATGATACTCATGACCGGTTGGGAGGGAGAAACTGACTTCATCGACCCGATGTGCGGTTCGGGAACACTGCTTATCGAGGCTGCCCTGATAGCACACAATATGGCACCGGGACTCTTCCGCAAGGAATTCGCTTTTGAGAAATGGCCCGACTTCGACAAGGACCTTTTTGATGAGATATATAACGACGACTCACAGGAGCGCGAGTTCACTCATCATATATATGGATATGACATTGACATGAAGGCGGTGAACACTGCACTTATGAACGTGAAGGCAGCCGGACTGAGCAAGGACATCACCGTGGCTCAGGCTGACTTCAAGGATTTCACCCAGCCTGCAGAGAAGAGCATCATCGTGACTAATCCTCCATACGGCGAGCGCATCTCCACTCCTGACCTCTTGGGCACATACAAGATGATTGGCGAGAGACTTAAGCACCAATTCCTCAACAACGACGCATGGGTGCTGAGCTACCGCGAGGAATGTTTTGAGCAGATAGGACTGAAACCCTCACTCAAGACTCCTCTTTATAATGGTTCGTTGGAGTGTGAGTTCCGCAAGTATCAAATATTCGACGGAAAGCTGCGTGACTTCCGCTCTGAGGGCGGCATCGTGAAAACCGATGAGGAGAAACGCATGATGCGCGAGAAGCACCGTTTCAAGAAGGAGCGCGAGTTTAAAAAGAGGATATCGGAGACGGAGGAAAACGAAGAGGGCGACATCCGCTCATTCAAGTTCCACCGTCATGAACTGCCCTCAACGGAAACCAAGCGACCTCGTCGCCGCAATGATGATGACGATGAGAACAAGCGCAAGGGCGGTTTTGACCGCAAAGGCGGTAAGGGAGGATTCGACCGAAAAGGTGGAAAGGGCGGTTTTGACCGAAAAGGTGGCAAGGGAGGATTCGACCGAAAGGGAAAAGGTGGATTCGACCGTAAAGGCAAAAAAGGCGGGTTTAACCGTCATAATGACATAAACGACAATGATTTCGATTCTTATGACGAGTAAAAAGTTTTTTGTGGCATTAGTCACTCTGTTTTCAATCATGACCAATACGACATCCATGGCACAGCAACAGAAACTGCTCACGCTTGAGGAACTCAACTTCGGTGGAGTCAACTACCGTAAGTTCGTACCCGAAAGACTATACTCCACATGGTGGGGAGAGCAATTGATGTATCAGGACGTGGAAGAGACAGGAATGATTGACATGAAGTCTGGCGAGAGACGCAAGCTCTTCACGCTCGACGATGTCAATTCCAAACTCGATGTTGCCATCAGCAAACTCGACGGATTTAAGAATGAGAAGATACGTACGCTTCATTACGTCAAGTACCCCTACCCCAACGAGACTCTCGCACTCATAACCAACAGCCATATCCGGCTGCTATATGACTGGAAGAAGGGCGAGGTGGCATGGATTCAACCTTGCGAAGGTGAGATCGAGACCCATTGGAACGCCAAGTCGCGCATATCCGCATACGTCAAGAATGACCAACTTTGCATCACCGATGCTGAGGGGAAAGTGCGCCAGGTTACCACCGACGGCAGTCGCGAGATTGTATATGGACAATCGGTACACCGCAACGAGTTCGGTATTGAAGAGGGTATCTTCTGGGCACCCGACGGCAATTGTTTTGCCTTCTATCGCATGGATCAATCGATGGTGACCGACTATCCTCAGGTGAACACCTTCACAAGGGTTGCGGAGTATGAGCCAGACAAGTATCCTATGCTTGGAATGACAAGCCACAAGGTGACAGTGGGCATTTACGACTGCACAACGGGCAAGGTGACATATCTCGATGCCGGCGACCCCACCGACCGCTATTTCACCAACATCGCATGGTCGCCTGACAGCAAGACGGTATATATGTTCGAGCTTAACCGCCTGCAAAACGACTGTATGCTCGCATCCTACGATGCCGCTACAGGCAAGAAAGCGGAAGTCATCTATCGAGAGACAAGCGACAAATATGTGGAACCGCTCCATCCCATAGTGTTCCTGCCGTGGAACAACAACGAATTTGTGATGCAAAGCCAGAAGGACGGTTACAACCACCTATATTTATATAATATAAGGTATAAGAAATGGCGTCAGCTCACCAAGGGCAACTTCGTGGTGGAGGATGTATATGGATTCAACACCAAGAACAAGTCGATAATCATTGCCTCTAACGAAGCCAACCCTATACAGCGTAACCTTTATGCAGTAGATGTCAAGACGGGCAAGCGCAAGGCTCTTGACAACAGTCGTGGCTACCATTTTGCCTCGCTAAGCAAGACCGGACAGTGGTTGATCGACTCATACAGCGAGCCAACCGTACCAAGAAACGTTGACCTTGTGGCTACGGCTACAGGCAAGTCATCACGCCTGCTCACCGCCAAGAACCCATGGGATGGTTATCAGCAACCCATCTTCGAAAACGGAAGCATAAAGGCTGACGACGGAGTTACCGACCTGTATTGGCGAATGGTGAAGCCAGCCGACTTCGACCCGACAAAGAAATACCCGACAGTGGTATATGTCTATGGAGGACCTCATGCACATAACGTAGATGCCACATGGCACTGGGGAAGCCGTTCGTGGGAGACCTATATGGCACAGAAGGGTTATGTGCTCTTTATCCTTGACAACCGTGGCAGTGAGAACCGTGGCATTGAGTTTGAGCAGGCCACATGGCACAAACTCGGCAAGGTGGAGATGCGCGACCAGATGAAGGGCGTGGAGTATCTCAAGTCACTGCCTTACGTGGATGAAGACCGTCTCGGTGTGCACGGCTGGAGCTACGGTGGATTTATGACCATCTCGCTGATGACCAACTATCCCGACGTGTTTAAGGTGGGAGTGGCAGGCGGTCCTGTAATCGACTGGAAATGGTATGAGGTGATGTACGGTGAGCGCTATATGGGTACTCCCGAGACAAACAAGGAGGGTATCGAGGCATCGTCACTCATCCCAATGGCAAAGAACCTGAAAGGCAAACTGCAGATTATCATCGGCATGAACGACCCAACGGTTGTTCCCCAGCATGCACTCTCGTTCATCGACGCCTGCACCGAAGCAGGCACCCAGCCCGACTTTTTCGTTTATCCCGGCGAGGGACATAACATGATGGGACATAAGAGTGTGCACCTGCATGAGAGAATAACACAGTATTTTGAGGATTATCTTAAGAATTAAGAATTAGGAATTAGGAATTAGGAATTAGGAATTAGGAATTAGGAATTATGAAGATATTATTATTAGGAAGCGGCGGCCGCGAGCACGCCTTAGCATGGAAAATCTCGCAGAGCGAGAAGGTGGAGAAACTGTTTATCGCACCCGGTAATGCCGGCACTACTAATTGTGGCGAGAACGTGGCAATCGGAGTTAACGACTTCGAGAGAATTAAGGAGTTTGTGGTTGCCAATAATATAAATATGGTTGTTGTGGGTCCTGAGGACCCATTGGTAAAGGGTGTTTACGACGACTTAAAGGCCGACGAGCGCACCAAGAACGTGCCCGTAATCGGTCCGTCGAAGGCGGGAGCCGTACTCGAAGGCTCCAAGGACTTCGCAAAGGCCTTCATGCAGCGCCATAACATCCCAACAGCAAAATACCAGACATTCGACGGCAATACACTTGAGGAGGGGCTGAAGTTCCTTGAAACCCTCAAGGCTCCTTACGTATTGAAAGCCGATGGTCTCTGTGCCGGCAAGGGAGTGCTCATCCTTCCCACCCTTGACGAGGCTAAGAAGGAACTGAAGGAGATGCTCGGAGGTATGTTCGGCAACGCTTCGGCACGCGTGGTCATCGAGGAGTTCCTCAGCGGTATCGAGTGCTCGGTATTCGTTCTTACAGATGGCAAGAACTATAAGATTCTGCCCGAGGCAAAGGACTACAAGCGCATTGGCGAGGGTGACACCGGATTGAATACAGGTGGTATGGGTAGCGTCACTCCTGTGCCGTTTGCCACGAAGGAGTGGATGCAGAAGGTGGAAGACCGCATCATCCGTCCCACAGTGAACGGACTATCCGAAGAGGGTATCGACTATAAGGGGTTCATCTTCTTCGGACTTATCAACGTAGATGGCGAACCGATGGTTATCGAGTACAACTGCCGTATGGGTGACCCTGAGACCGAAAGTGTGATGCTGCGCCTTAAGAGCGACATCGTTGACCTCTTCGAGGGTGTTGCCAACGGCGACTTGGACAAGCGTGCGATAGAGTTTGACGAGCGTGCCGTGGTGTGCGTGATGCTTGTCAGTGGCGGTTATCCCCAAGAGTACAAGAAGGGCTACCCCATCACTGGCATCGAGGATGTCGAGGGCTGCATCGTGTTCCATGCAGGCACAACGATGAAGGACGGAGAAGTAGTCACCAACGGTGGACGTGTCATAGCCGTAAGCTCCTACGGCAAAGACAAGGCAGAGGCTCTTGCCAAGAGTTTCGCCGAGGCTCAAAAGATAAACTTCACTGACAAGTATTTCCGCCGAGACATAGGCAAGGACTTATAAGAATTAAGAATTAAAAATTAAGAATTAAGAATTAAGAATTAAGAATTCATTGAGACTACAGAGACGAATATCACGGAGCAGGAAGCTGCTGCCCGCAGTGGCTATGATAGCAGTGGCGATATGGGCGGCAAGTGGGCTGTTCTCACATAACTTGTGGGGACAGTTCGCATGCTTCGTCATAAGCACCTACCTGATGGTGGAACTCAACAACAGCAATGCGCTGATAAGGATATACAGCCGCATGATGTCGTGCTCATACATCATAATGGTATGTATGTCGCCATTTCTTTTCCATTCCACTGCCACAATGATTCTGTCGATATGCATGGTAGCCACATTCATAGCATTGTTCATCACATATCAAGACAAGCACTCTATGGGGTGGACTTTCTACGGTTTCACCTCACTTGGCATAGCCTCGGTAATTGATGTCAGGATGATTTTTTTCGCTCCTGTGATGTGGGGGGCAATGACATTCTACCTCCAGTCGATGACATTGCGCACGTTTATCGCTTCCATATTCGGACTGCTCTGTCCATATTGGTTTCTGTCGCTCTATCTTATATATACGAGCGACTTCGCTCCTGCGACGGAACATTTCAGTAAGTTGGCTACATTCCATGGCATTGCCGACTTCAGTGCCGTTCCAGTCAACGCTTTGTTGTCAATGGGCTTAGTGGGAATCCTTGCCATCACAGGCATCATCCACAATATCCGCGACCGCATCAATGACAAAACCCGCACTCGTATGCTCTTCAACACCTTCACACTCGTTGACATCTTCAGCATTGTCCTTATCATACTCCAGCCACAGCTCTACACATCCCTGCTGATAGCTATGATAATCACCACGTCCCCGCTCATCGCCCACTTTATAGCGCTGACGGAGACAAAGATTACCAACTGGGCATTTATGGCAATTGTCATTGCGGCAGTCTCGCTGACACTTATGAACATAATCCAACTTATATAAACATGGATTCGATAATAGCATTTCTTATAGACTACGGTTATATGGGAATGGCGATTTCCGCCTTCCTCGCAGCCAGCATACTGCCCTTCAGCAGCGAGGCGGTGATGGTAGGACTACTTGCGGCAGGACTCGACATGTGGGCACTCGTCGCATGGGGCACTGTCGGCAACGTGCTCGGAAGTATGTTCAACTATTCCATTGGACGTATGGGAAAGATGGAATGGATTGAGAAATACCTGCACACAAAGCCTGAAGACCTTGAGCGTGCCAAAAGGTTTATGAGGGGACGCGGCGCGTGGATGGGTTTGTTCTCCTGCGTGCCCGTCATCGGTGATGTCATCACTATAGCCTTGGGACTCATGAGGGCTAACATCACAATTTTTATCGTGAGTGTAACGATAAGCAAACTGGTTCGATACATAGTACTGATGGTGACTGCCGGAGCACTCTTCTCATGCTCTTCACCCAAACCTGCGGATAATGCAAGAATTATCACCGTGAGCATCGAACCGCTGCGCTATTTCACCGAACAAATAGTGGGTGACACCTATGAGGTGGTTACCATGGTGCCCAAGGGCAGCAGTCCTGAGACCTACGAACCTACCGCCAAACAGATGACAAAGCTCACAAATAGTATATTATATATTAAAGTGGGAAACTTGGGTTTCGAGCGAACATGGATGCCGCGACTGGAAGCAAATGCCCCTCACACCACAATTGTGGACGCATCGGAGAGTATTGCAACCAAAGAGGATGACGACCCGCACACGTGGATGTCGGCAAAAAACGCCTTGGTGATTGCCCATAATATCTACAACGCCGTAAAGTTGGTGAACTCAAAGGACTCCACCATCTACAAGCGACGTCTCGACAGCTTGTGCAACGTTATCAGGGCTACCGACCAATATGTAAGGGAGCAAACGGAGAAGGCGCAGTGCAAGTCATTCGTCATCTACCATCCCGCCCTAACCAGTTTCTCCACCGACTACGGTCTTGAGCAGATTGCAGTGGAAGAACACGGAAGGGAGCCATCAGCTGCTGACCTACAACGTATTATCTCCACAGCAAAACAGAAAGGAGTTAAGACGATGTTCATACAAAAGGAATTTGCCAACCGCAACGTGGATATTATCGCAGATGCAATCAAAGCCACAATGGTTGAAATCAATCCCTTGGGATATGATTGGGAGAAGGAGATGAGACATATCGCCAAAGCGACATGTCTTAAGGAAATAAATAATTAAAGTACAAAAAAATTAAAGAATTTATATATTGGCACTGCGACTACGAGACATAAATGCCGGATATAATGGCAGGATACAACTGAGGGATGTCAGTATCGACATTGACGACAGAGACTTTGTGGGGATTGTCGGCCCTAACGGCGGCGGCAAGACCACACTGCTTCGTGTCATCCTCGGACTGCTCCCCCCTTATTCCGGCACGATAGAATACCTGCGCAACGGCGAAAGAGCGGATTCACTCTCCGTGGGCTATCTGCCACAGACAAGAGATATCGACACCGACTTCCCCATCTCCGTGGGCGATATAGTTGCTTCGGGAATGAACTCGCCACGCAGACTTTTCGGTGGATATTCCAAAGAACAACGTAGAATGGCGGAGGAGACAATGCGCACTATCGGTATTGACGATATGAAACACCGCCCCGTCAAGGCCCTGAGCGGTGGCGAGCTCCAGCGCGTGCTCTTTGCCCGTGCCTTGGTGTCACGCCCCGAAGTACTTGTACTTGACGAACCCGACAACTTCGTGGATGATGACTTTGAGACATTTATGTACGACACTATACGTTGCGTCAATAAAGATGCGGCAGTAATTATGGTGAGTCATGACAGGGATTTTGTCACTGCAAATGCAAAAAAAATAATAGAAGTGAACGAAAGAGTTAAGATTTTGCGTTAAAAAGACTAAATACACCTTATATATAATGTAATTTTTGTAACTTTGCGCCCAAATTATTAAGTAAAGACATAGTTAAGAAGATGAAAAGATTCAGAATCGTGGACAATGCATTGGGATGGCTGTCATTTCTGATAGCCGCATTTGTGTATTGCTCCACCATTGAACCGACAGCCAGTTTCTGGGACTGTCCAGAATTTATCTCAACAGGTTATAAACTTGAGATTGGTCACCCACCCGGCGCACCGTTCTTCATGCTAACCGCAAACCTGTTCTCACAGTTTGTTAGCGACCCCTCGGACGTGGCACGCATGGTGAACACCATGAGCGCACTGCTCTCTGCCGCCACCATCATGTTCCTTTTTTGGAGCATCACTCATCTCGTGCGACGACTGTTGTTGCACAACGACGGCGAGATGAATCTCGGCAAGATGATCAGCATCGAGGCTTCTGGTCTTGTGGGAGCACTTATCTACACATTTAGCGACACATTCTGGTTCAGTGCTGTCGAGGGCGAGGTGTATGCATATTCATCCGCCTTCACCGCAGTGGTGTTCTGGCTGATACTCAAGTGGGAGGAACATGCCGACGAGCCACACAGCGACCGATGGCTTGTGATTATCATGTATATGACGGGATTGTCCATAGGTGTCCATCTGCTCAACCTGCTGTGTCTTCCTGCCATCGTGCTTGTATATTACTACCGCAAGTTTCCCAACAAGCAGGGCAATGCCGACCTCAAAGGCTCGCTCATTGCCTTGGTCATCTCAATAATCATCCTGGCTGCCGTGCTCTACGGTGTTGTCCCGGGTATCGTGCGCGTGGGAGGATGGTTTGAACTTCTATTTGTCAATGTTCTCGGTTGTCCTTTTAACACAGGCGAGATTATTTATATCGCACTGCTTGTGGGCACTATCATCTGGGCTATCTACGAGACTCACGTCCAGCGCAACGAGAAGCGCGAGAACATCGCCTTCCTCGCCTCTGTAGCAATGCTCGGCATACCGTTCTATGGATTCGGAGTCAGCTCTGTTATAATAGGTATCATCGTGCTTGCCATCCTGTGGTTTGTTGTAAAGTACAAGAACAAAAAGGGCGTTGCTCTCGTCAGCGCGCGCATCAAGAACACGTCGCTGCTCTGTATGCTGATGCTTATGATTGGCTATTCGAGTTATGCGCTCATCGTCATCCGCTCGTCAGCCAACCCTCCCATGGACCAAAACTCCCCTGAGGACATCTTCACCCTTGGCGAATATCTCAGCCGTGAGCAGTATGGTTCGCGTCCATTGCTCTATGGCCAGGCTTACACCTCACAGGTACAGTTAGAGAAAGACGGCGACATTTGCCGCCCCGTATCCACCAAAGGTGCTCCCGTATATCAGCGCAAGGAGAAGGCCTCAGCCGACGAGAAGGACTCCTACTTTGTGGTGCGCACCAAGGATGAGTATAAGTATGCACAGAATATGCTTTTCCCACGTATGTACAGCTCTGCCCATACCGCATCCTACGAGAGTTGGATGGGCGGTGTTGAGGGCACACTGGTGCCATACGACCGTTGCGGCGAGATGATCAACGTGAAAGTTCCCACAATGTTGGAGAACATCCGATTCTTCCTTTCCTATCAGTGCAACTTCATGTACTGGCGCTATTTCATGTGGAACTTCGCAGGACGTCAGAACGACTTGCAGGGTAATGGCGAACTGGAGCATGGCAACTGGATTTCCGGTTTCGACTGGTTGGACAACCTCCGCCTTGGAGACCAGAACCTTCTGCCAGACGAGCTAAAGGAGAATAAGGGACACAACGTCTTCTATTGCCTGCCGCTGCTGCTGGGTGTCATCGGACTTATCTGGCAGTCGCTGTGCAAGGGGCAGAAAGGTATACGCCAGTTCTGGGTAGTCTCTTTCCTATTCTTCATGACAGGTTTAGCCATCGTCATCTACCTCAACCAGACACCAGGTCAGCCACGTGAGCGCGACTATGCCTACGCTGGCTCATTCTATGCCTTTGCTATATGGTGCGGCATGGGTGTTGCAGCCATCATCGATGTGATTACCCGCCGTCTCAAGGGCAAGGAGAGTACAGTGGCTGCCATTGTTGGAATAGCCTGTCTGCTCGTACCTATACAGATGGCATCGCAGACATGGGACGACCACGACCGCAGCGGACGCTACACATGTCGCGACTTCGGACGCAACTATCTAATGTCACTCGAAGAAAAAGGCAACCCGATTATATTCACCAATGGTGACAACGATACCTTCCCGCTTTGGTACAACCAGGATGTGGAGGGCGAACGAACCGACGCACGCGTATGCAACCTCAGCTATCTGCAGACCGACTGGTATATCGACCAGATGCGCCGACCCGCTTACGACTCTCCGTCGTTGCCAATCAACTGGAGCCGTCTGGAATACTGCGCCGGAACCAACGAATACGTCACCGTGGAGCCAGCCCTCAAGGAAAGCATAGCAGCACTCTATGAGACCTATCCTGATGAGGCGAAAAAAATGTTCGGAGACAATCCCTACGAGCTTAAGAACATACTCAAATACTGGGTTCGCAACAACGTGACAAAAGACCAGAAGGAAGTGATGAAATTACTTCTTGGAAACGAAAGCATTAATGTCATCCCAACCGATACCGTATATGTCACCATCGACAAGGAGGCAGTGAAGAAGAGTGGTATGCTGATGGCAGCTGACTCCATACCCGACAAGATGGTCATCTCACTCAAAGGCAAGCACGCCCTCTACAAAGGCGATCTCATGATGCTCGAACTGATTGCCAACTGCAACTGGACACGCCCCATCTATGTAGCACTCACAGTGGGTGAGGACAACTATATGAACCTCGGCGACAACTTCGTACAAGAAGGACTTGTCAACCGTATCACCCCGTTCACTACAAAAGATATGGGAACTAAGAACTTCGACACCAAGCGCACCTACGACCGTCTGATGCACAAGTTCCGTTTCGGCGGTCTTGAAACACCGGGCATATATATTGACGAGACCGTTATGCGTATGTGCTGGACTCACCGCAAGACCTTCGTGCAGCTCGCCATGAACCTCGTCAATGAGGGCGAAAACAAAAAGGCGGCAGAGGTACTCGCATATCTTGACAAGCACATACCTGAATATAATGTCCCCGTAAACTATTGGTCAGGCTCTCTCGATGAGGCACGCATATATGCCCACCTTGGAGAAAAGCAAAAGGCTATGTCAATGTTAAAGAAGTTATTCACGAAGTCCTACCAGTATGCCCGATGGTATTGCAACCTCGAGGACTTCCGCTTCATGAGTTCGCAGCGCGATGCCCTGAGAAACTTCTATATCATGCAGCAAACACTCGTGGAGGCTGAGGAAATGGACAGCAAGTGGGCACAGCAGCAACAGGTCAGGATGAATTCACTGCTACAGCTCTACCGCTCAAAAGGTGGCAGTTTTGGCGATAGTGAGGAGTTTTAAATAATTAGGGATTAGGAATTAGGAATTAGGGATGATTATCGAGCAACCAGCAATATTCCTACGCTGGCTTTATCCAAGAGCCACATGGAGAATGGACCGTCATGAGAAGGCAGTTTATCTGACCTTCGACGACGGTCCCATCCCCGAGGCTACACCATTCATTCTGAATGTTCTTGCCGACTATGGCATTAAGGCCACATTCTTCATGGTGGGGGATAACGTCAGGAAATATCCTGAGATATTCAAGCAGGTGGTGGATGCCGGACACCGCATCGGCAACCACACCTTCAACCATATCGGAGGATTCAAGCACTCGATATCTTTCTACAGCAAAAATGCCGAGAAAGCCGACGCATTGCTGCATACCAATCTCTTCCGCCCGCCTCATGGATGGATGCGTTGGGACCAATATGCATGGCTTGGGCGAAAGTATCGCATCGTAATGTGGGATCTCGTTACCCGCGACTATTCCAAGTGGATGACCGCAGAGGGTGTGGTGAACAACGTGAAAAGATATACCCGTAACGGCTCCATCATCACATTCCATGATTCCCTAAAGAGCATTGACAAACTGCGCACGGCACTGCCCGTGTCAATTGAATGGTTAAAGTCGCAAGGATATGAATTCAAAGTGTTTGACTGAAAAGATAAAAGCCGAGGCACGGAGTCTCGGCTTTTTTGCCTGTGGTATGGCCCAAGCGGAGGCGGTTGACGGTGAGACTGCTGAGGACTATCGACGCTGGATTGCCGACGGTCATCATGCCTCGATGCAATATCTTGCCGACAACATCGGTAAACGTCTTGACCCACGCCTACTGATGGAGGGAGTTAAGAGCATAGTATGTGTGGCTCTTTCCTATACACCGGCAAAGCGCATCCCAAAAGACCAATATCAGATAGCCAGTTATGCCTACGGCAAGGACTATCACGACGTGATGAAAGAAAAACTCCATGCCCTTGCCTCAGCATGTGGCATCACCACCTACCGTGCCTTCTGTGACACGGCACCTGTGCTGGAACGTTATTGGGCACAGCGTGCGGGATTGGGATGGATTGGTCGAAACCGCCAGCTCATCATACCCCATGCCGGCAGCATGTTCTTCCTTGGCGAACTTTTCATCACCGAGGTGTTGGAATACGACACTCCCGCACGCAACCGCTGCGGCAGATGTCACGCCTGCATCGATGCCTGTCCTACGCAAGCCCTCATATCTGATGTAACACTCCAGAATCCTAAATCATCACTTCTCAATTCCAACCGCTGCCTCAGCTACCTAACAATTGAGCACCGAGGTCCATTTCAAAATTCCTCATCCATCATTTTTCGCATTCGCTCAACAACTCGTCCAATTTTCTCATCCATCTACGGTTGCGACCGTTGCCAGGAAGCATGCCCATGGAACCGTTTCTCAGTTCCAGCCACCGAACCAGCATTCCAACCCTCCCCCGCCCTCTTGGGCATGACCAAGGAGGCATGGCACAACCTCACCATAGAGCAATACCGAGCCCTCTTCAGGGGAAGTGCCGTAAAGCGGGCGAAATACGAAGGACTTATGCGCAATATTAACATGATGAAGATGCTATAATCTGATATTTATAATTTATAATCTCTAAATAAAAAAAGGATGTTGTTTTTCAATAAAAAGAAAATGGAGAACACCGAAGTATTCTCCAATTACACTGACTGGCACAGCCATCTGCTGCCAGGCGTTGACGACGGAATAAAGAGTTTTGAGGACTCACTGACTATACTCAACCGATACGAAGAACTGGGAGTCAAGCACGTGTGGCTCACACCACACATCATGGAAGACATCCCCAACAATACTCAGACCCTACGCCAACGTTTCGAGGAGTTGAAATCAAGATACACCGGCAAAATCCAACTATCTCTTGCAGCCGAGAACATGCTCGACAACCTCTTTGAGGATCGTCTTGAGCGTGATGACCTCCTGCCCATCACTGACTCTGCCGACCATCTCCTCGTTGAGACGAGTTACTACAGTTCCCCTGTAAACTTCTGGGATATACTAGAAAGAATCCAGCACAAGGGTTATCACGTAATACTGGCACATCCCGAGCGTTATCGTTATATGGACAACAACGACTACGAGCAACTCAAGGAGATGCATGTTAAACTTCAGCTCAACATACCCTCACTCATCGGCTTCTATGGCTACGAGGCTAAGAAGAAGTCAGAATGGCTGATAAAACGAGGATATTACGACCTTACAGGCTATGACCTCCACTCACCCCGTGCCCTGCAGTTTATCCTAAAAGGTGAAATATCCAAGAAGTCATTGAAGGCCCTAAGTTCCCTAACTATGAACTAATAATCATTTCAGGGAAATTATGCAAGGAATGTCATAGAAATCCACTATTCTACTGTAATTTCACCGGAACCGTAGCAGCGGCGGTGCTCAGAGTCATATACCACACAGAACTGTCCAGGGGCGACACCATGGATTTTGGCACGGCTGTGAATGATATATGTATTGTCTCCTGTAGGCTCCACCGTAGCTTCATGCCACTCGGGGGTATGGCGTATCTTGAACGTAATCACCTCTGGCAATGAACGCTCGGTGAGGAAATGGAAATCACAGACGGCGAAGTCCTGCTTGTAGGCTGTCTGGGGGTCGTAGCCGTGGGAGACATACAAAATGTTGTTCACCACGTCCTTCTTGACCACAAACCAAGGTCCACCACCGAACCCCAAGCCCTTTCGCTGACCGATGGTGTGAAACCACAAGCCCTTGTGAGCGCCTATCCTCCGTCTCGTTTCAAGTTCGATGACATCGCCGGGATTATATCCGAGATAACGCTCAATATATTCATTATAGTTAATCTTGCCAAGGAAACATATTCCTTGGGAATCCTTTCGTCTTGCATTGACAAGATGCTCGCGCTCAGCGATAGCACGCACCTCTTCCTTCATCAAATGACCTATAGGGAAAAAGGCTTTCTCCAGTTGCCAGTCGTATATCTGCGCCAGAAAGTCGGTCTGGTCTTTCACGAGGTCGGGACTTGTGGTGAGCCATTTTCTGCCGTCGATAATCTCGGTCTGTGCATAATGTCCAGTGGCAATCAGGTCATACTCATGTCCGCGTTTCTCATGAAAAGCCCCGAATTTGATAAGCCGGTTGCACATCACATCAGGATTAGGTGTGAAACCGTTCTTCACCTTATCCATGGTATAACGCGTGACATTGTCCCAATACTCACGATGGCAATCTACAACCTCGAGCTTACATCCATAGCGACGCGCCACGGCAGTAGCCATCTCGAGATCTTCCTCTGAGGAGCAGTCCCATTCCTCCTTCTCCTCTGGGCCAATCTTGATATAGAAACAGTCGGGATGCAGTCCCTGTCGCACCAATTCATACACTACAACAGAGCTGTCAACACCTCCTGAAAGCAAAACCGCAATTTTCTTCATCTTTATTTATTATTTATCAAACAAGAAGCACAGGGTTATTTGTTAAATACAGAGGCACGGAGGCACAGTGTTTAAAATCTCTGAATATTCAGAAAACTAAAAAATATCCCTCTGTGCCTCAGTGTCTCTGTATTCCAATTAAGTTATATCGTGACAGGTACCTGACCCGTTAATCCTTACGATACTTTCCTTCCTCTTTGTCCTCAAGCATACTGAGATACGACTGATAGCGGCTTGCGGAAATGTAATGGTCATCCAAAGCCTTGAGCACAGCGCAACCCGGCTCATGGGTGTGGGTGCAGTTGCTGAAACGACAGTCTTTGGAGAAATGGAATATCTCCTTGAAATAGCTTGTCAGTTCCTCCCGCTCGATATCGAACGTGCCGAAGCCCTTGATACCTGGAGTGTCAATGATATATCCACCGGCGGGCAGGGCAAGCATCTCACTGAACGTAGTGGTGTGCATACCCGTGTTATGAGCATCAGAAATCTCTGCCGTTCTAAGATTGGCGTCTGGCAGAAGGCGATTGATAAGTGTTGACTTTCCAACTCCGCTATTACCACTGAGCACAGTTATCTTGCCATCGAGAAGCGGACGCAAGGCATCCACGCCATCCCCCTCCTGAGCTGAAATCCGGTAACATTCATATCCGACGGTCTCATATAGGTTGACCATCATATCGAGATAGCGCAGATCGTCATCATCCAGTATATCCACCTTGTTGAAAACCAGTATCACAGGTACGCGGTAAGCCTCGGCAGAGGCAAGAAAGCGGTCGATGAAAGTGGTGGAAGTCTGAGGATAATTAACAGTCACTACAAGTATGGCTTGATCCACATTAGCAGCAATAATATGGCTCTGTTTGGAGAGGTTGGACGCCTTACGGATAATATAGTTACGACGGTCCTCTATGGCTGTAATAAATGCCGTTCCCTCCTGGTTAGGCACCACTGTCACCCTGTCGCCCACGGCAACGGGATTTGTGCTGCGTATGCCCTTTAGTCGGAAATTCCCCTTTATCTTACAGTCAATAAGCTGATCACCGTCATCAGTCCTGACGGTGTACCAGCTTCCTGTATTTCGAATTACTAATCCTGTCTGCAAAGACTTAAGTATATAATATTAAACTGTCATTATTTCCTTATCCTTGGCAGCGAGCAAGGCATCAACCTTCTTGATCATCTTGTCGTGAATCTTCTGCAGGTCGGCCTCAGCGTCCTTTTCGAGGTCTTCGGAAAGACCGTCCTTAATAGCCTTCTTCAGTTTGTCCTTAACCTCTGCACGGATGTTACGGATTTGCACCTTGGTGCCCTCGCCAATCTTGTTGCACTGCTTTGAGAGTTCGCGGCGGCGCTCCTCGGTTGGAACAGGAATACCAAGACGGATAATCTCGCCGTTATTCTCGGGAGTAATGCCCACATCAGAGTCCATAATAGCCTTTTCGATTGCCTTAATCTGCTTCTTGTCCCACGGACGGATAGCTATCGAGCGCGGGTCGGGAGTAGAGAGGTTAGCCACCTGATTGAGTGGCACCATTGAGCCGTATGACTCCACCTTGATACCGTCGAGAATTGCTACATTGGCGCGTCCTGCGCGGATGCGTGCCAACTGCTCTTCGAGATACATTACACCCATCTCCATTTTCTCTTCGGCATTGCCTAAAGTTTCTTTTACGTCTATCATATTTGTTGTATTTTTAATTTCACGTGACAAAAATACTTATATTCCCGCAAACCACCAAAGGATTGCGATGTTTTTTTATTTTTTTAACCGTTAATGATAATATATAATAAGGTGAAATGACGGGAAAAAAGCGATATACCACGATTGTGGTATGCGAAATGATATATATGTGGTATTTCGGGAATGGAAAAATAGTCGTACCTTTGCAGCGTCAAAATAAAGAATAAAGTATTAACTTAAAAAATAGAAGATTATGAGCAACAAGAAACTTCATTTTGAGACATTACAACTTCATGTAGGACAGGAACAGCCGGACCCCGCAACCGATGCCCGCGCAGTGCCTATTTATCAGACAACATCCTACGTGTTCCGTAACTCACAGCACGCAGCAGACAGATTCGGTCTGCGCGACGCAGGAAATATATACGGACGTCTGACCAACTCCACACAGGGAGTGTTTGAGGAACGAGTGGCTGCCCTCGAAGGCGGTGTGGCAGGACTGGCAGTGGCATCAGGCGCAGCAGCCATCACTTACGCCCTGCAGAACGTGGCACGCAATGGTGACCATATCATAGCAGCCGACAACCTCTACGGAGGTACCTACAACCTCGTTGAACACACACTTTCGACACAGGGAGTGGAGACCACCATCGTTGACCCATCTGACTTTGACGCTGTAGATAAGGCGTTCAAGGAGAACACCAAGGCGATTATCATCGAGACATTCGGCAATCCTAATGCCAGTGTGACGGATATAGACCGCATATCAGAAATAGCACACAAGCATAACACCATAGTTATCGTTGACAATACATTCGGAACACCGTTCCTCATCCGTCCCATCGAGCACGGAGCCGACGTGGTAGTTCACTCTGCCACCAAGTTCATCGGCGGTCACGGTAGTTCACTCGGCGGTGTCATCGTTGACGCGGGCAAGTTCGACTGGAAGGCTAATGCCGACAAGTATCCTTCTATAGCCAAGCCTGACCCAAGCTATCATGGTGCAGTGTTTGCCGACGTGGCAGGATCTGCTGCTTTCGTGACCCGTATTCGTGCCGTCATCCTGCGAGATACAGGTGCTGCCATATCACCGTTCAACGCTTGGATTCTGCTTCAGGGACTTGAGACTCTCTCACTGCGTGTGGAACGTCACGCATTCAACACGAAGAAGGTGGTGGAATTCCTCGCCAATCACCCAAAGGTGGCAAAGGTGAACCACCCCTCGCTGCCCGAACATCCCGACCATGAGCTTTATGAGAAGCTCTTCCCGAACGGTGGCGGCAGCATCTTCACATTCGAGGTAAAAGGTGGTGAGAAGGAGGCATGGAACGTTATCGACAACCTTAAGATTTTCTCTCTGCTCGCAAATGTGGCAGATGTGAAGAGTCTTGTGATTCATCCTGCCACCACAACACACTCGCAGCTGTCTCCTGAAGAACTGGAGCAACAGCATATCTATCCCTCAACTATCCGTCTGAGCATCGGTACGGAGCACTATGAGGACATCATTGAGGACTTGTCGAACGCATTGTCAAGCATTTGACAAGTAAGGAATTAAAATATTGATTTTATAAAAATTAAGGAATAAAGGTATGACTAAGATAGCAAAACAACTGACTGAGCTTATCGGCAATACGCCATTGCTCGAACTGAATAAGTTCTCGAAGGCGCAGGGCATCGAGACTCCAATTATCGCCAAGGTGGAATTCTTTAACCCTGGCGGAAGTGTAAAAGATCGTATCGCACTCGCAATGATTGAGGATGCGGAGAAAAAAGGACTGCTCAAACCAGGTGCCACCATTATCGAACCGACAAGTGGAAACACTGGCGTAGGATTGGCTCTTGTGGCTGCAGTGAAGGGATACAAGCTCGTATTGACAATGCCTGAGACTATGAGTATAGAGAGACGCAACTTAGTGAAGGCCTACGGTGCCGAGGTGAAGCTGACAAGCGGTGCCGCCGGCATGGCTGGTGCAATCAAGGCTGCCGAGGAACTGCGCGACGCGACACCCGGTTCTATCATCCTGCAACAGTTTGAGAACCCTGCAAATCCACAGAAACACTACGAAACCACGGGTGTGGAGTTATGGGAGCAGACAGGTGGCGACATCGACATATTTGTAGCTGGCGTGGGCACTGGCGGTACAGTCAGCGGTATCGGTAAGCGACTTAAGGAGAAGAACCCGAACATAAAGATTGTGGCAGTGGAGCCCAAATCATCGGCAGTGCTGAACGGCGGTCCGAGCGGTCCCCATAAAATACAAGGTATAGGTGCGGGATTCATACCAAAGACATACAACAACGATGTCGTTGACGAGGTGTTTGACGTGGAAAACGACGATGCCATCCGCACCGGTCGCCTGTTGGCCCGCGAGGAAGGATTATTAGTAGGAATATCATCGGGTGCTGCTGCCTTTGCCGCAAGTGAGATTGCCAAGCGCCCAGAGAATAAGGGGAAGAAGATTGTTGCTCTACTTCCAGATACCGGAGAGAGGTATCTTTCAACAGTACTGTACGCTTTTGACGAGTATCCTCTCTAACCGGTATCGTATCGCCCTTATCCACAGGTTATCACGGATAATAATTATCATCTGTGATAACCTGTGGATAAAATTAACATAATTGTAACACAAATGTTGCGGTATTGTCGAAAATAATGCGTAATTTTGCAGCGTGAATCAAAAAAGCGTAATAGATATGACAAATTTCAAACATAGGATTCTCGTTGTAGATGACGAACAGGACTTATGCGAAATACTCAAATTCAACCTCGAAACAGAGGGTTATGAAGTGGATACCGCAAACTCAGCCGAAGAGGCAATCGTAAAGGATATCCCCTCCTACAACCTTTTGCTGCTCGACGTGATGATGGGCGAGATGTCGGGGTTCGCAATGGCAAAGAAACTGAAGGCTGACGAAAGGACTTGCAACGTTCCCATCATCTTTCTCACCGCAAGGGACACTGAGAACGATACCGTCACGGGATTTAATCTCGGTGCAGATGACTACATCTCGAAACCATTCTCCATCAGGGAGGTGATGGTGAGAATACGCGCAGTTCTCAGACGCACTGCCCCACAGCCAGAAGAAAACGAAAGGAACATTCTGAAATACCAAGGTCTGGAACTTGACCTTGACAAGAAAACGGTGAGCATCGAAGGCAAACAGGTGGCATTCACAAAGACCGAATTCGAACTGTTGCACACACTGTTGGACGAGAAAGGAAGAGTCTTCTCACGTCAGGAACTAATCAATAGGATTTGGCCGTCGGATGTACTCGTGCTCGACCGCACCGTTGACGTGAACATAACAAGGTTGAGAAAGAAAATAGGCCCGTTCTCAAAGTGTATAGTGACAAGATTAGGATTCGGGTATCTCTTTGAGGAATAAGCATGAAAATGACAGTGGGCAGAAGAATGTATGTCAGCATATTGACAACATTCGCACTTTTCGCAGTACTGTTTATTGTATTCCAACAGTATCGTGAGAAAGAATACAAGATTGAGACGCTAAACCTGCGCCTCCAGAACTTTAATGAGCGCATGGGAGAGGCACTTGAGATAGACGGGAAGAACATTGACAAATACGTAAGGAAACTCGGAATTGCTCATCTGAGGGTGACCATGGTAGATACCGCAGGCAATGTCATCTACGACAACCTGCGCAAAGACTATGCCAACATTGCCAACCACCGCGGAAGAAAGGAGATAAGGGAAGCAATAGCTAATGGCAGTGGATACGACATAAACCGCGTAAGCAACACCATCAACGGCGACTTCTTCTACTCAGCCACCTACTTCCCCAAACAACACATCATCATACGCAGCGCACTGCCCTACGACAACGACCTCGCCAACTCGCTGCGTGCTGACCAACACTTTATTTGGTTTGCACTCGGAGTGATGATTGTTCTCTCATTGATGCTATACAAATTCATTAGGCGACTCGATTCCAACATCAGCAAACTGCGACTCTTCGCACAGCGTGCCGACCAAGGCGAAAGTCTTGACACTGAAGACCTGGTGGAATTTCCCGATGACGAGTTGGGAGAAATATCAGAGAGTATCATAAAAATATACATCCGATTACAGAAAACCAAGGAGGAGCAAAACATACTGAAAAGGCAGCTAACGCAGAATATCGCCCACGAACTGAAGACACCCGTGTCAAGCATCCAGGGTTATCTGGAAACAATCATCGAGAATCCAGAAATCAATGAGGAAACAAAGGCACAGTTTCTTGAACGCTGCTTTATTCAGAGCAAGAGACTGGGGAGTCTGCTCCACGACATATCAATACTCAACCGTCTGGACGATGGCAGCAAGCTGATGGAATTTGAACAAATAAACGTGTCGCAAATAATCAGGCAGATAGTGAGGGAGACTGCACTTGAGATGAAAAAGAAGAATATGAAATACATTGACAATGCCCCAGAGAATATCATCATTAGCGGTGCACAGAGTATGGTATATAGTATATTCCGCAACCTCACCGACAATGCAATCGCATACGCCGGAGAGGGCACAACAATAACCCTCGACGCAAGAAAGGCGGGCGAGGACAGATGGCTATTCACCTTCAGCGACAATGGCGTGGGAGTTGACAGTAAACACCTTCCTCGACTCTTTGAACGCTTCTACAGAGTAGATAAGGGACGCAGCCGCAAACTCGGCGGCACTGGACTGGGTCTTGCCATTGTTAAAAACGCCGTACTACTACATGGAGGCACCATTAAGGCCGAAAACGCAAGGAATGGGGGACTGAAGTTTGAATTCTCGCTTGCGAAATGAAAAAAAACAGTCAAATATTTGGCGGTGTCAAATAAAAAGCGTACCTTTGTAGGCATTAATGCCTGAAGTATGTACAAAAGACTAATATCCATAACGTTGGCACTGGTAATAACTGTCGTGGCCAGCGCAGCAGAAAATAGTGGACTGAAATATCCAAGCGGACTGAAATATACAAAAGACCACCCACTTGTATATGAAGACCTTTTGGACTTGCCCCCGTTCTCATATATTAATGACGAAGGCAAGCCCGATGGTTTCAACATTGCCCTCGTTAAGGAAATGATGAAACGTTTGGGAGTGCCATACGTTATAAAGTTGAAGCACACTCCGCTCAATTTTCAGGACGTGAGCAACGGCACAGCAGCCCTCACCATAGGCATGAAGGCATCTTACCACGACAAATACGGGACATACAGTGCCAATACGCTTGTACTATTCACTCATAGTGTGGCAAGTCCAAATAACAAACCTTCTGACATACACACTTTTGATGACCTCAGGAAACACAAGGTGTATGTACACCGCAACAGCTTCAGTCACAACCAAATGATTGAGGCCGGTATGGAAGCCAACGCCATACCCGCCGATGACATGAAGTCGATACTGATACAGGTGGCGGAACGCGACAGCGGAATTATTTTATGGAACACGTCAACACTTAAGGAACTGACCGCAAAGAACCATCTCACCAACATCAAGCTCACACCAGTGAACATGAAATACGGCGAATACCACTTCATGTCGCGCGACTCGCTGCTGCTGGAAAAACTCGACAGCATATACAACGAGATGGTGGCTAAGGACGAGGTGTTGCCACTGAGAAGGAAGTGGTTCTACCCCGAAATCCAAAACGACAAACTAAACAACCTGTTGGTATATCCCAGCATCGCCATCGGAATATTCATCCTCATCCTCATAGCATACAACATCTACTATAAGGTTAGGGAGCGTAGGCTCAACGAGCTGAACGACAAGCAGAAACGACGCCTCGCACTGCTGCTCAAGGCAGGTAAGGTGGGACTGTGGACATATAATACAAACAAAAAGACATTCACCATACTGAATCCCGAGGGCAGCACTAAGGAAGAATTCAACACAAAGACCTTCGCACTGTTCTTTGCTGCCGAAGACTTCGTTAAACTATCATACGCAATAGAGGACATCGAGGCAGGCATATACGAGCAGACAAAAATAATGGTGAAAAGTTCACTAAAGAAAGGCAACGAGAAAGACTCGGGCGATATGGCATATCATGACCTGAACATATCTGTTTTGCAGAAAGAGGAAGATATGCCCACCGTACTCATCGGCATCATGCACGACGTGACCGCAGAGAAAAAACGATTCATAGAAACTAGGGACAACCTATTGAAATACAGGACTATATTCAACACTTCAATGGCTGACCTCGCATATTATGACGAGAACGGAATACTCACAGGCATCAACCAAAACGCCTGTGACACCTTCGGCATCAAAGACCGCGAGTCGCTCATCAATTCGCACACACATATCTCAGACATTCCCGTGTTTATGGGACTCAAGGGTGACGTGTGCCGCGAGATGTGGACCTCTTCAATCACCGACATGGACAAGCTGCACATGGAAAAGGAGTCCACAAAATACTGGACCAGAACAGGAATGATTTACTACGAGTTCACCATCATACCGATATATGATGCCAACGGCAAACCGAAATGCTTCGTGTCGTGCGGCAAGGACGTAACCGAAATGGCAAAGAAGATGAACAAGGAGAGAATGAGGCAGAGACGAATAGAAAACACGTCGGAGCAGATAAAAAACTATACCAACAACATCAACTACGCATTGCAGGTGAGCGGAACAAGACTCGCAAACTACTACACTGACACCCACGAGATGACCATCGCCCACGATATTGAGAAACCCATGCTCAGATTGTCGAGCCTGCGCTGCGTGACACTTCTCGATAATGAAAGCCGCGACAAAGTGGCAGCACTGTTCAATAACCTCGACAAAAAGAGAATCAAGAGATTCGACCTCAGGGTAGGCACCATATTCAAGAACAGCAGAAAGGACAACGCATACTATGAATTCAACGGACTGCCTATAAAGAAAAACGGAAAGATAGACCACTACTTCTGCCTATGCCGCAATGTGAGCCAACTGGTGGAGACAGAAAGACAGCTTGCCGAAGAAACTCGACGCGCTCAGGAGGCAGAGGAATTCCAAAACTCATTCCTCAAAAACATGAGCCATGAAATCAGAACACCTCTATATACCGTGGTGGGATTCGCCGAACTATTCCAAAGCGAGCATGACCAGGCAGACGAACCGGTTTTCATAGACCAAATAAAGCAGAACTCCGACCACCTTCTCAAACTCGTCAACCACATACTGCTGTTGTCAAGACTTGACGCTAAGATGGTAGAAACCCAAACCAATACCGTAGACTTCCCTGACTTCTTCAGGGCAAAATGCCTTATGGGATGGACACAAGGTGTGAACGAAGGCGTGAAAACAAAAATCGAGACCACCGACGAGCACCTTTTTGTGGAAATCGACGACAACCACGTGGGACAGATCATCGAAACCATGTGCAGACTGGCAAGTCAGTTCACTGAAAAAGGAGATATTATCACAAGATATATCTACTACTCAGGACTGATAACCATGACATTCAAGGACTCCGGAAACGGTATGGATGAAGAGAGGAAAAAAGAAATCAGGGAACGAAACCTCAACTCCACAAGCGGAGACTACGGAGTGGCCATACAACTCATCATTTGCCAGCAACTCGCCTCCCTAATGGGAGGACAAATGGAATTCGAAAGTATCGAAAACAAGGGTACAACCTTCTGGATTACCATTCCATGCAAACTTATCGACGCCAAAATAAGCAAAGAAAATGATGTAAGACCGCAAAACATAATGGAACAACCAGCGGACATCACAGCTAACGGCACTGACTTGCTGGCCAACAGTACAGACTTGCTGGCTAACATCGAATCGCTGTCGGAAGAGGAAATCAACCAGCTTCTCAACAGTAGCGACCTATTCAAATAACCAAAATATACACTGGAATATATGAAGAAAAGACCACATATACGGTACACGTTGCGAACCATAACGGCAATACTGATGTTTTTCATCTGTATTCAGAACACCATGGCAGCAAGTGACAAAAAAGGGAAATACACCACAAATTCCCCCCTGACCCTCGTATGCGAAACGGAGTTCTACCCGTTTGAATATCGAGACGACAATGGCAACCCTGAGGGGTTCAACATCAAGGTGGCAACAAAGATTCTCTCCACCCTGCACATTCCCTACCGCATAAATATGACGTCAAGAACGGAAGCCAACAAGGCTTTCTACGGTAATATGGCAGACCTGATTGTCACTGCCCCCACAGACCACATCCCGGGAGTGTATTACACCAAGACAAAGTTGGCGAGATACAAGATTAAGATTGCATACACAAAGGGCAAGACGCCAATAAAAAGCCTCAAGGAGCTGAAACCCAACGACATTGTAATATTCAAGGAAGGCAACTACTGTGCGGAAATAGTGAGATCGAAAAACCTTGTCAAACCCGAGCAGATGATGTTCCGCACCGTGAAACAAGGACTGCTCGGCATTGCCACTGGCGACTACCAATATATGGTGGGCGGTGAGGCCACACTGAAGATGGTAATGAAGAAATATGACATCACTAACGTTGAGCTGGCAGAGATTGACATACCTGAGGGTGCGGTGAGATTCTGCAGTCGCGACAGGTTGCTCATCAATTTGCTTGATGACAAACTTGCGGAAATGGAACACAATGGACAACTGCAGAAAACATACCAAAATGCAATGAGTATCCAAAGTAAAGAGAAATACACCGCGCCATACATCCTAATAGTAGTATTCGGAGTGCTGACTATGGTAATTATCATTTTACTGGTCAACAGATATGTGACGCGCAAAATCCGAAAGGGTATGCAATCCACCATCGAGAACAACAACATAATGAAAAAGGCTCTCGAAATAATAAATATCAACGTGCTAAACACTGACCTTAAGAAAAGGTGGGTCACTAACATATACGGCAACATCATGCCACTCACCGGTTTAGACGTGGGTAAGACTATGGAAAGAATACATCCTGATGACATAGGAAAGTTAAAGGAACAATTCTCCAACCTGATAAATAAAAAGCAAGACAACACCGAATACTCATACAGATATAACGTCGGCACAAAGGACGAACCCGTATGGCGAATACTCTATGCCAATGCCATTCCTGAATTTGACAAAAAAGGTAATGTGATAAGCCAGATAACCACTGTCACCGACATCACCGACGAAACAAAGCAGGACGAAACCGACCGTGAGACTTCTGAAATATACAAGCACATATTCGATATGCCTATAGTGGGACTTGCGCTGTATGACAAGGAGGGAAGATTCATCGAGGCAAACCAAGTGATGAGGGATATCTTCAAGGTCAACGGCAACGATATATTTGAGGATAGTTCCATATACGACTTCCCCGGATTTGCCAACATACAAGACAGGGCAGGCAACGAGGAATTGTTCTTCTGCACTTATTCTGACGCTACGGACGATGGTATGCCCAACTATGTGGAAATACGCATGAGACCCATTAAGGATGACAACGGTGAGGTCATCTATCGCATGATCTCCGCACGCGACAAAACAGACGAGAGGGAAATGTATCACCAAAGCCGCCTCAACGACGAAAAGGTCAGACAGGTGAGCGAGCAGATGATGCAATACGAGAATGAGCTGAGATACCTTCTAAAGGGAAGCCAAATGAGAGTGTGGAAATCCAACCTCAAGACCAACACCATCAGGCTTTATCGTGACCTGCACACATTCGACGAAAAATACACCTTCGAGGAATTTTTCAACAACCTCGACGAGGTTTACAAGGAAAGAGGAAGAAAACTTATTGACCCGAGATGTAACCACGGAAAGGCATATAACGACACTCTGCTCATAAATGACAAACAAAGAGGCAACGCAATATGGTATGCCGTGAACAGCATACCTGATTATGATGACAAGGGCAACCTCACGGGATGCTTCGGACTAATCCACAACGTGAATGACCTTCAGGAAGCACAGATAAAGATGAGGAAGGAGAAGGAAAGGGCTAACGACTCAAGCCGGCTCAAGAGCACATTCCTCGCAAACATGAGCCACGAGATACGTACACCTCTGAACGCCATAGTGGGATTCTGTGACCTGCTGCACACCATCGAGTCGCCAGAAGAGAAAGAAGAACTACTGAAAATCATCCACAACAACTGCAATAACCTGCTTCAGATTATTAATGACATACTTGTGCTGTCGGAACTGGACTCCAGCGGATTGATACTTGCACCGGAAAAGTGCGACTTTGCGGAGGAATTCAACCTGCTGGCAAAGTCACTCGAGCAACGAGTCACGGAACCCGGAGTAGATTACATCATTGACACCCCATACGATAAGTGCATAACTACTATCGACAAGGGACGAGTGGGCCAGGTAATAACAAACTTCCTTACCAATGCAGTGAAATACACCCGCCAAGGACACATCAAGCTGGGATACCGAAAGCAGGACAACGGTATATACATATATTGCGAAGACACTGGTACTGGTATTCCCAAGGAGAAATACGACAAGATTTTCGAGCGTTTCATAAAGCTCAACGACTACATCCAGGGCGCAGGCATCGGACTCAGTATCTGCAAGGCCATAGCCACTAAATGCAATGGCAAAATCGGTGTGGAGTCGGAAGAAGGAAAGGGCTCAACGTTCTGGATGTGGATACCTTGCGAAATTATTGAAGAATAATAATTAATATAAATAATGGAAGAAAGAAAACTTTGTGAAAACATCATACTGGCAGATGCCGACTATATTGACAAAGTGGCATTTGACCTGACGGTAAATTTTGAAAGAATGATTGGCAGACGCATACCCAAAGCCGATATGCCAAGATGGGCTGACTGTGTGGCTCTTGACGGAGGCATACGACAAGGGGAAAACAACATACAGGTGATTCTCATCCACAACAAGGAAACCACAAGGATAGAGAACTTCGCGCCATCTGACATAGTCAAGGAACTTGACGGTAAGGCATTTAAGGACAACCTCGGAGAATTTCTGTTCTCGGCAATACCCGTGGAGGACATGGTGGACAAGGAGCATCTCTTCTGCGACTCACTCATGAACGTATGCTCACAACCAGAGGTAAAAAGGGTTATGGTGATTCCCAACGCTGATGAATATTACGATGGCGTGAGACATGCCCTTAAGAATGTTGATGATGACAAACGGATTACCGTGTTTGCAATGCAGCCAATGGCAGGAGGCAATTTCCGACAGGAAATCCTAGGATACTCGCTCATGAGTGCACTTGGAATAAGAAGCGAAGAGCTGGAGGGTAGGAATTAAATAATTATTAATATATTTGATATGGGAAGAATACTTATGATTGGAGCTGGTGGCGTTGCCACCGTAGCGGCATTCAAGATAGCTCAGAATGCCGATGTGTTTACAGAATTTATGATTGCAAGCCGCAGAAAGGAAAAGTGCGACCAGATTGTTGATGCCATACACAAGGCGGGACACAAGATGGACATCAAGACCGCACAGGTTGATGCTGACGACGTGGAGCAACTCAAAAACCTCTTCAACGACTTCAAGCCTGAGCTAGTGGTGAATCTCGCATTGCCTTATCAGGACTTGACAATCATGGATGCCTGCTTGGCTTGTGGATGCAACTATCTCGACACAGCCAACTACGAGCCAAAGGACGAGGCTCACTTCGAATACTCATGGCAATGGGCTTATCGCGAGCGTTTCGAGAAGGCAGGACTCTGCGCCATACTCGGATGCGGGTTTGACCCGGGTGTAACAAGTATATTCACTGCTTACGCTGCCAAGCATCACTTCGACGAGATTCAGTATCTCGACATAGTAGATTGCAACGCAGGTAACCACCACAAGGCTTTCGCCACAAACTTCAACCCCGAAATCAACATCCGCGAAATTACCCAGAAAGGACTTTACTGGCAGGACGGCAAATGGGTGGAGACAGAACCGTTGGAATTCCATCAGCCTCTAACCTACCCCAATATCGGCCCGCGCGAAAGCTATCTCTTGCACCATGAGGAGATAGAGAGTCTGGTTATCAACTATCCCACCATCAAGCGTGCTCGCTTCTGGATGACTTTTGGCCAGCAGTATCTCACTTATCTCGACTGCATCCAAAACCTCGGCATGTCACGCATCGACGAGATTACCTACGAGGCACCACTTGCCGACAATCCGTCAGAAAAAGTGAAGGTAAAGATTGTTCCTCTTCAGTTCCTGAAGGCTGTGCTGCCAAATCCCCAGGACCTCGGTGAAAACTACGACGGCGAAACCAGTATCGGTTGCCGTATCCGCGGTCTCAAGGACGGCAAGGAACACACCTATTATATATATAATAACTGCAAGCACCAGGACGCTTACAAGGAAACAGGTATGCAAGGAGTGAGCTACACCACTGGTGTGCCGGCAATGATAGGTGCAATGATGTTCTTCAAGGGACTATGGAACACCCCCGGTGTTCACAACGTGGAGGAATTTGATCCCGACCCATTCATGGATCAGCTCAACAAGCAGGGACTACCCTGGCATGAGATTCACGACGAAGACATTGAACTGAAAGCTCAATAGAATTAAAAAAATTAAGAATTAAGAATTAAGAATTAAGAATTAAGAAAAATAGTATTTCTGCATAATATCCACGCAGTTTACATATTCTCTTAATTCTTAATTTTTAATTCTTAATTCTATTAATTCTTAATTTTTAATTCTTAATTCTATTAATTTCCTTCCTTTTCCTTTAGTGCTTCCATGATTTTGGCTTCGAGTTCCTCAGCCAATTCCGGATTATCCTTTATCATCTGCTTAGTAGCGTCACGGCCTTGAGCCAGACGGGTGTCGTTATATGAGAACCAACTGCCACTCTTCTGGATTATGCCCAGTTCAACTCCCATATCAACAATTTCACCCACACGCGAGATACCTTCTCCAAATGAAATTTCAAACTCAGCCTTACGGAATGGAGGAGCCACCTTGTTCTTCACAATCTTCACCCTAACCTGGTTGCCCACTACATTATCTCCATCCTTAATGCTTGTCACACGACGTATGTCGAGGCGCACACTCGAATAGAACTTCAGGGCATTACCACCAGTGGTTGTCTCGGGATTACCAAACATCACCCCAATCTTCTCGCGCAACTGGTTGATGAAGATACAAGTGGTATTGGTCTTGCTTATTGTACTTGTCAGCTTTCTCAGAGCCTGACTCATCAAACGTGCTTGCAATCCCACAACATTGTCGCCCATATCACCCTCTATCTCCTTCTTTGGAGTAAGTGCAGCCACAGAATCGACAACAATAATATCCACCGCGGCGGAACGTATAAGTTGGTCGGCAATCTCAAGAGCCTGCTCGCCGTTGTCGGGCTGTGCAATAAGCAGATTGTCAATATCCACACCCAAGTTGGCTGCGTAGAAACGGTCGAAGGCATGCTCCGCGTCAATAAAAGCAGCTATACCTCCCACCTTCTGAGCCTCAGCAATAGCATGAATGGCCAATGTGGTCTTTCCTGAAGACTCCGGACCGTAAATCTCGATGATACGTCCCTTGGGGTACCCCCCCACACCGAGAGCTGCATTAAGGGCAATACTACCGGTAGGTATTACTTCCACCTTTTCAATCTGTTCGTCACCCAACTTCATTATCGATCCCTTGCCAAAATCCTTCTCAATCTTCGACATTGCAGCCTGCAGAGCCTTCAGCTTCTCAGACTTCTCGTCAAATATGTCATCTGTTTTCTTTGCCATATCTAATAATTTACAAATAATTCTTAATTCCCAATTACATCACCTTTCCGTTCTTGTCGAACTTGACCACAACACCTTCGCGGGGATAAATCCAGTCCTCACGTCCGTTGCGGTCCTTCACTGTGCGTGCCGGTTCACCCTTTGCCAATCTCACGCATTCCTTTGTCATACCCCTAATAGCCTTACCATGCTGCATGGCAGTGACATGGTTAGCAGGATACTTGGAGAAGTCAATAGCGCCCTTTTGGAAAAGATAGTTGAAATAGTCCTCACGATGTCCGTCGATGTCGCCTGCCACATTGTCATCATGCACAAAAGCCACATCCTTATAGAACACCTCACCGGTCTTCAGACTCTTCAATGTGAGTTTCATATATTTAGTGCCATTCATACCCTTGATGGCCTTGATGGTGAATGAAGAAAGGCGCATTATAGTAACCTTCTCACCCTTCTCGTTAGTCATAGGAGTACGATATCGCGTATAATATGTATGTCCGATATACGAGGCGTATTCTTTAGCAGCCTTCTCGTTGGCATCAGCCAGTTCAAACGAACCATAAAAAGTGTATTTTGTGTTATCCATAATGAACTCATCATCGCGCATACCACAGTTGGTCTTGCTCAATGCCACATTCTGGTAGAATTCACGACCGCTCTTGTCAGCAACGATAATCTTGACGGGGAATTTTCTGGAACCCACGCCAACGGCCACGACCTTTACCTCCTCATTCAAGGGCACTTTCACTTCTCTGAAACCCTCGCCCATATCATCAATATCCTCACGGAAGATGGTGGTCTTGGTAAAAAGAGTCTTGCCTAACAACAATGAGCGTGCGATATCCACATCACCAAGATATGCAAGCGTGGGTACCCCCATCTTGTTGTAACAGTAGTCTTCAAACGACCCGTTAGGCACACGATAATAATAAGCCTTTCCGTCATCTTGACAGACAAAGTTTATATAAGCGATTCCTTCAGCCGACTCCGTATGATTCTTGTAAATCATGATTTTGTGCTGGAGTTTTCCGCTACTAACTTCCTTGTTGTTGGAAGCGTCACTGAACGTGTTGACAATAAGGTCATACTTTTCAGGCATTACCATAAATTTCATACCTTCTTTCCAGTTACACAGACTGTGGAACTTGAAGTTGTCTCCTACAAAGTCGGGAGCAGACTCCTCTTCTTCCTCAGCTTCCGCAGCGGTGTCTTCACTGTTGTTCTGCTTCACCACTGTCTTCTTCGCATTTTTTGTCTTTACGAAATAAGACTCTTGTGCCATTCCTGACATAACCATCATACTGGCGATGGCTGCAAGTGCTAGTTTTTTAAATTCCATGCTCTTATATTTAAAGAGGTTAAAATACAATTAATTGTTTCACGTTGCGAAATTAGACAAAAAAATGGAAACGACAAAGGATTTTTCCAAAAAAATGATGTTTTTCTGCCAAATTGTCAGTCATTTGCCATTTGGCACACGCTTTGCAAACCATATTAGCGACAACGGGGCAGTAAAATGCCTCAAATTAACATTGAATAATAACAAAATAAAAAATAGAACAATTATGGGAAAGATTATTGGAATCGACTTAGGAACAACTAATTCATGTGTTGCCGTATTTGAGGGCAACGAACCAGTTGTAATCGCCAACAGTGAAGGCAAGCGCACAACTCCTTCAGTTATTGGTTTTGTAGAAGGCGGCGAGCGCAAGATTGGTGACCCTGCAAAACGTCAGGCCATCACCAACCCGAAGAACACCGTTTATAGTATCAAGCGCTTCATGGGTGAGAACTGGGCGCAGGTGGAGAAAGAGGTTAGCCGCGTTCCCTTCTCGGTAGTCAATGAGGGCGGTTATCCCCGTGTTGACATTGACGGACGCAAATATACTCCGCAGGAAATATCAGCAATGGTGCTACAGAAGATGAAGAAGACCGCAGAGGACTATCTCGGACAGGAAGTGACCGATGCAGTCATCACAGTGCCGGCATACTTCTCCGACTCCCAGCGCCAGGCTACCAAGGAAGCCGGACAGATTGCAGGTCTCAACGTTCGCCGTATCGTCAACGAGCCTACAGCCGCAGCTTTGGCCTATGGTGTTGACAAGGCAAACAAGGATATGAAGATAGCAGTGTTCGACCTCGGTGGCGGTACATTCGATATCTCTATCCTCGAGTTCGGTGGCGGTGTGTTTGAGGTACTTTCAACCAACGGTGACACTCACCTTGGTGGTGATGACTTCGACCAGGTAATCATCGACTGGCTCGTGCAGGAGTTCAAGAACGACGAGGGTGCCGACCTCAAAGGCGACCCAATGGCAATGCAGCGTCTGAAGGAAGCTGCCGAGAAGGCAAAGATTGAGTTGTCAAGCTCTACATCTACCGAAATCAACTTGCCATACATCATGCCAGTAGGCGGTGTACCAAAGCATTTGGTTAAGACCCTTACCCGTGCTAAGTTCGAACAACTTGCCCACTCTCTTATCCAGGCTTGTCTCGTTCCTTGCCAGAACGCTATGCGTGATGCCAAGCTGAACACTTCCGATATTGACGAGGTAATCCTCGTGGGTGGTTCAAGCCGTATTCCTGCCGTGCAGACACTCGTGAAGAACTACTTCGGCAAGGAGCCTTCAAAGGGTGTCAACCCTGACGAGGTGGTAGCAGTAGGTGCATGTATTCAGGGTGCCATCCTCAACAAGGAAGGCGGCGTAGGCGACATCGTACTTCTCGACGTTACTCCTCTTACCCTCGGTATCGAGACCATGGGTGGAGTGATGACCAAGTTGATTGAGGCCAATACCACTATCCCCTGCAAGAAGAGCGAAGTATTCTCTACCGCAGCTGACAACCAGACAGAGGTTACAATCCACGTGCTTCAGGGTGAGCGTCCTATGGCAGCACAGAACAAGAGCATCGGTCAGTTCAACCTTACAGGTATCGCTCCCGCACGCCGCGGTGTTCCTCAGATTGAGGTGACATTCGACATCGACGCCAACGGTATCCTCAAGGTATCGGCCAAGGACAAGGCAACAGGCAAGGAGCAGGCCATCCGCATCGAGGCATCATCAGGACTCAGCAAGGAGGAAATCGACCGTATGAAGGCTGAGGCAGAGCAGAACGCTGCAGCTGACAAGGCAGAGCGCGAGCGCATCGACAAGCTCAACCAGGCAGACTCGCTCATCTTCACCACCGAGAACTTCCTTAAGGACAATGGTGACAAGATTCCTGCCGACCAGAAGCAGCCTATTGAGAATGCCCTGCAGCAACTCAAGGATGCCCACAAGGCTCAGGACATAGCAGCTGTTGACAGTGCCATGACAAACCTCAACAACGTGATGCAGGCAGCCTCTGCCCAGATGTATCAGCAAGGTGGTGCACAGGCAGGTCCTCAGCCTGGTGCTGACCAGGGCTTCAACGGAGGAGCACAACAAGGCGGACAGCAGTCTCAAGGTGGTCAGCAGTCTGACAACATCCAGGATGCCGACTTCGAGGAGGTGAAATAAGCACATAGAGAAATAAGAATACAATATCAAATGGAAAGCGTGTAGCTCAATGAGTTACACGCTTTTCTTGTTTTTGGCCGTACACAATAATATTGCTAT
>JALERP010000028.1 GCA_022764085.1 Prevotella sp. | reverse complement strand
TTACGGAATATTACGAGAAAATGTACCCGAGTTAAGAACCGCCGTATGCCGAACGGCACGTACGGTGGTGTGAGAGGTCGGTAAACACGAAAATAGGAGATAAACAACCTATGATTAGTGCTTACCTCCTACTCGATTATTAATTATAATCTATAACTTACACTCTTTACATCGACAAAAGCAATTTGCCCAATTTGCTTTTGCCCAATTTGCCCACATGCCTCTACCAATACAATGATTTCAACATTTCTTAAAAAAAATCCAAAATCTTTTGTCGTTTCAAAAAAACTTATTACCTTTGCACTTTATAAAACGTAAATAACAATGATGAATGCCAGTCAAATACATACCTACAGGTGTGATACAAACATGACAAATAAATAAACAATTTGCAATTTTCACTCTTCACTTTTTTACTTCTCAATGGTTTATAATAAGCAATCCATAAATGCCATATTTCACCCAATTACCTTTAACGGAAACCGTCGTCAAATCCCTCCACTCATATCCCGCAACCTGCGATTCCCACGGCCATATAAGCGTCAATGGCTGTCCTCTCGCCCTCTTCCCCCAGAGAGATAACACAATGTCATGCGGATTTAAAGATTGCCGCTCCACGCCGCCGCTGTAGGGCAATTTCCATTTAATCTATAAAGTAAAGACCGCCCGCCGCAAGGACAACCGCCACAGGTGTATATTCTAATTTAAAAGTATACCACCCCTAATAATTAAAAAGTATAACACCCTAACAATAGGTTGACGTAAGTTTGTGTATGCCTGGACTCATACAAGAGGAGTTAGCTTTAAGGGTTGGCACTAAGAAAAGTTATATTTCCCGTATTGAAAATGGGAGATCTGATATTATGCTCAACACTTTGTTCAGAATATGTAGCGGATTGGGATTTGACGGTGATGTTTGAATAGACGTTCGATTTTTATATAATTAACTCGGGATTCCGATGCCTGAAGCTCTATGGGGCGGTGGGAGGTGTAAAGACCAGTCAGCACTGTTTCATGCCATAGAGTTTTGCCACTTCGGCTTCACGCATTTTTTTTTGAGCTCGCTGCATTGGGGGGAACTAATAAATGTTTTCGTTGTTGTAAAATACCAGGCACTGCCAGTTGCCATCCTCATTATGGGCATGCACTTTAAGTCCGAGTTCCGCTGCCTTCGTCGTGAGTGCATCAACATCCGAGGCGTAGAACCCGCTTAGGATAAGTGCTCCGGATGGAGACAGGAGAGGACGCCAACGGGGCATGTCGGCAAGGAGGATGTTGCGGTTGATGTTGGCAAGGATGATGTCGAATTGCCGTGACATGCCTTCAACGATATGCGCATCACCGAGCAGGGCGTCGTAATTGTCGCCCACACCATTGATGACGGCATTATGACGGGCATTGTCTGCACTCCATTCGTCGATGTCATATCCCACCACATGCCTGGCTCCGAGCTTAAGCGCAATGATGCCTAAGATACCGGTGCCGCAGCCGCAGTCGAGCACTGTTTTGCCGGCAGGTTGAGCATGGATGAGCTGCTGTGCCACCATCCTCGTTGTCTCGTGGGTGCCAGTGCCGAATGCAAGTTTGGCATCTATCTCCACCATTGTATTACATGGCTTTTCGGGCAGATGCCTGCCGTCGTGTACCACGCAGTCGTCGGTGATGAAGACAGGCTCGAAACCCTCGTTTTCCCATTGTTCGTTCCAGTCGCGGTATTCAGCCTCGCGGGTAACATATTCAATGGTGATGTCCTCGAAAGGGAAGTCGGCTATTAGGGCAGCTACTGCATCCTTGTCATAAAGGTCCTGCTGTACATATCCCTTTATGCCGTCAGCTGTGTCCTCGAAGGTCTCATATCCCGCTTCTCCCGCCATTGCGGCGAGAAGGTCGCGTGAATCCTGAATCATTTCCTCAGGTCCGCAAATTGTGAATTCTGTCTCGTAGTATTTCATGGCTTATTCTTCTATATGTGATAATGAGTGGGCGAAAGAGGTGAAGAAATTGGTTACCGTCTCGCTCGGATAATATCTGAAGAAGCGTCGGCTGTTGTTGATGTGCCACATCATCGCCCCCCTGTTGCTTGTGCTTACAAACACGTTCTTGCCCTGTGTGAAGTACCAGTCGTAGGTGTGGTTGCCCTTCATGTTGAATATCTCGTGGGTGATCCTTGTGATATTTTCGCTCTTTCCGGGTTTCATAAACGGAATCTCGTCGGTGGAGAAATTAAAGAGACCCGTAAGCAATGCTCCCTCGAGATGAGCCATTTCGCCGAGATGGAGTTTGTCAATCCACTGTTGCAGTTTGACGAAATCCACCTTGTCGCCTATCTTTCTGAGTATTACGCCCAGTTCTATAACTTGTTTCAGACTTACTCCGTCGTTGAGGATATACTTGGCTATGCGCACTAAGGCATACAGTAGGTTTAGGGTGGGGGGCAGGGTTTCCACCTTCACACCGTTGATGTTAACGTATGTAGAGTCGCAACATCTTATCTCGCTGTTTACGATGGACTGCAACGACTTGTTGAGCATGATATTGGTGAGTTTTATCATCCTGTGGTGATGCTCTACCTTCATGTCATTCCATAGGTATTGCAGTACATATTTCTCTGTCGAAGTGACGTTCTGCCCGTTGCCCTTGGCCCATTCATCCGCTTTCTTGCCCTGTGGTGGCAGTGGGAAGAAGATGTCGCAGTCGCCGCAACTGCGGTGCAGCGGATGATTGTACAGAGTGGCGATGGCCTGTCCTTTGAGCAGAATGGGGCGTGTGTTTAGATGGTTGAGCTGTTCAATGAGCCTGGCTGTCAGTATATTGTGTTGACGGTTTTTCTCTTCGGTCTCCTCCACCGACATTCTCCATGTCTTCCTTTGCTCATCGGTGAGGTTGATGAAGAACTCTCCATCCCTTGCCATAATGCCGTCATATATGAAGGCGGTTACACCGTGCATAAGCGACATTTGGTAGAGCCTGTTCCATTTCCACTGTGACATAGGCTCAATGGCGGTGTCATCGCCAAACGTCCCGCTGCGCAGGAGTCTCATGAAATTGCGTTCTATTACGTCCATACTTTTTTAATTAAGAATTAAAAATTAAGAGTTAAGAATTGCTGCGCAAACCGAGAGAAGAGCCAAGCTTGCTTGAGCTATTCCGAGGTGCAGCCAGCAATCGACGAAGTCAATTAAGAATTATGAGTATCGCCTGGGGTATCTTGCTGTTATCGCCAATATCGTAACTGCCCCCAAGAGATAGGGATAGTAGAGATATGGCATTATGCTTACGGGATTTACCGATGCCAGTCCTGCTGCCATTAGCATCTGTGCACCGTATGGTATTACACCTTGCACGCAGCACGACATGGTGTCGAGTATGCTGGCGCACTTGCGGTTGTCGATGCCAAAGCGGTCGCCTATTTGCTTGGCTATGCCTCCCGTGGTGATGATAGCCACAGTGTTGTTTGCCGTGCATACGTTCACCATTCCCACCAGGGCGGCTATGCTCATCTCTGCTCCGCGCTTTGTGGAGATGCGCTTGGTGAGCAAGTTTATCACTGTGTCGATACCGCCATTCACCTTGATTAGCTCGAGCATCCCGCCCGCCATCATAGTAATGATAATCAGTTCGCCCATACCGGTGATACCGTTGCCCATCGCCGCAAACCATCCGAAGACATCAAATGAGCCGTCGATGATACCGATGCTGCCGGTGACAAGTATGCCGAGGGTGAGCACCGCCATGACATTCATTCCGCATACCGCCGTCACCAATACTATAATATAAGGTATTACCTTTATTATGGAGACCTCAGGCACATTCTGCGGAGAGTTGATGCCGGAACCCATGAAGGTGTATATGCCGAGAATCAGCAATGCCACGGGCATGACGAGAAAGGAGTTGACACGGAACTTGTCGCTCAGCTTGCATCCCTGGGTGGATGTGGCGGCTATGGTTGTGTCGGAGATAAACGAGAGGTTGTCGCCGAAGAGCGAGCCGCCCACTATGACCGCAGTGAGCAGCGGTACGCTGGAGCCTGTGGAGTTGGCTACGCCCGCCGCAATGGGAGTGAGGGCGACGATGGTGCCCACGCTTGTGCCCACGGATATGGACACAAAACATGCCGCGAGAAAAAGACCGGCGAGAATCATATTGCCGGGTAGGATAGAGAGTGTAAGATTTATCGTGGCATCAATGCTTCCCATCACCTTCGCCGTATTGGCAAAGGCTCCGGCAAGCACGAATATCCATAGCATCAGCATCATGTTGCCCATCGAGGCGCCACGGCTGAATATCGAGATGCGTTCGGCAATAGGCATTCCGCCCCTTGTGGGAATGCCGCCGCATATTATCACGGCATAGATTGACGACAGCAGGAATGCCACCGTAATCGGTACCTTGTAAAAGTCACCTGCGATAATCGAGGTGACTAAATACAACAGTATGAACACTGCCAAGGGGCTTAATGCTATAATGCCTTTCTTATTCAATTCTTAACTTTTAATTGACTTCGTCGATTGCTGGATGCACCTCGGAATAGCTCAAGCAAGCTTGGCTCTTCTCTCGGTTTGCGCAGCAATTCTTAATTTTTAATTTTTAATTCTTAATTTCAAAGCGTCACTCCGTTTTTGAATATCGAAATCTCCCTGTAGCCGTTGACCTCGTTGCGGGCTTTCTCTCCGCTTGCCACGGCAAGGATCTTGTCGATAAACTCAGGAAGCAGTTGCTCCATTGTCTTACCCTCGACAAGCTGTCCTGCACTGAAGTCGATCCAGTTGGGCTTGCGTGAGGCGAGGGTGGGATTAGTGGCAATCTTCATTGTAGGGACGAAGGTGCCGAAGGGCGTGCCACGGCCGGTTGTGAAGAGCACAATCTGGCATCCTGCCGATGCAAGGGCAGTGGAAGCCACGAGGTCGTTGCCGGGAGCTGAGAGCAGGTTAAGACCGTTGGTCTCCAAGCGGTCGCCGTATTTAAGCACACCGCTCACCGGAGCCTTTCCGCACTTCTGTGTGCATCCCAATGCCTTGTCCTCGAGTGTGGATATACCGCCTGCCTTGTTGCCCGGAGAAGGATTTTCGCCCACAGGTTCGCCGTGGCTGAGGAAGTATTCCTTGAAATCGTTAACCATGGTGACGGTCTTGTCAAAGAGTTCTGTGCTCTTGCAGCGGTTCATGAGAATAGTCTCTGCACCGAACATCTCGGGCACCTCGGTGAGGATGGATGTTCCGCCCTGGGCCACAAGCCAGTCAGAGAATTCGCCGACAAGAGGATTTGCGGTAATGCCGCTGAATCCGTCGCTGCCTCCGCACTTGAGTCCCACGCGCAGCTTGCTTACCGACACTGTCTCGCGCTTGTCCTGCGAAGCCTTGGCGTAGAGGTCGCGCAGAATCTCCATACCGGCCTCAACCTCGTCGCCATCCACCTTTTGCGTGACAAGGAACTTTATGCGGTCGCGGTCGTAGTCGCCGAGCAATTCCTCAAACTTGTCAGGCTGGTTGTTCTCGCATCCAAGTCCGAGCACAAGCACACCGCCGGCGTTGGGGTGGAGCGTGATGTCGCGCAGCACCTTGCGGGTGTTCTCGTGGTCGCCGCTGAGCTGCGAGCATCCGTAATTATGATGCCAGGCATAAACGGCGTCGATACCCTTCTCTCCAGTCTCCTTGCGGAGCAGTTCGGCAAGACGTTCGGCAATACCGTTCACGCAACCCACGGTAGGCACAATCCATATCTCGTTGCGCACGCCCACTTCGCCGTTTTTCCTTACATACCCCTCGAACGTCCTGTTTTCTACAGGAATGTCAAGGGTGTCTTCCACAGGCTCGTACGAGTAGGTGAGCGTACCTTTTAAATTAGTCTTAAGGTTGTTCTCGTTGACCCAATCGCCGGCCTTAAGGTCGGCAGTGGCGTGTCCGATGGGGTAGCCATACTTAATGATGTCAGTACCCTCAGGAGCGTCAACAATGAGCACCTTGTGTCCTGCGGGAGTGTCCTGGTTGAGAGTTATCGACTTGCCGTCCACTTCCACGACATCCCCTTTTTTCATTGCGTCAAGGCAAACCACTACTGAGTCGGCCCTGTTGATTTTTAGATAAGTTTTTTCCATTGTTTGTTTTTATAATTTTTAATTTTTAATTTTTAATTCTTAATTGACTTCGTCGATTGCTGGCTGCACCTCGGGATAGCTCAAGCGAGCTTGGCTCTCCTCTCGGTTTGCGCAGCAATTCTTAATTTTTAATTTTTAATTCTTAATTTACAACTGTTCCCTCCTGTAAAACTCCACGTTCTCCCTTGTGAGCAGTTCGATGGGCACATAGTTCACTGGATTCACCTCCTTTTTCAGCACAATGGCCTGGAAGAGGGAGTCGATACTGGAATATCCCTGCATATAACCATGCTGGGCAATAAGGAACGAGATGGAGCCTTGCTTTACACATTCGGCATTCTTTTTTACCATGTCATATCCCATAATCTGCACGTTGCGGCGGTTGCTGCGCAGTAGGAATTCTCCCACGAGATGCGCCTTGGAGTTGAACGTGATGCAGTGGTGTACATGGGGATGCTCGGTGAAGAACTGCTCGAGAATCTCGGTATATTTCTCCCTCTCCACATCAAGAGGCAGGTTGACCACTGTAATTGCCACATTTGGGAAATGGTCGCGCATATAATGTCGGAATCCTGTCTCGCGGTTTTCCTGTTGCTTGCTTGCCACGTTGCCGTTTATCATCTGCTTCATCATCATTATCTCTGTTTCCTTGGAAGCGATGAGCATGAGCATACGACCGGCAAAGTAACCGCTGCAGAAAGAGTCCTGTCCGAAAAACGACAGAGGTTTGAGGTCGGGCATATACGAGTCGAGCATGATGAACGGAATGTTCTCCTCGTGCAACTTGTCGGTGAAGTCGCGTGTTATGTCGAGCGTAGAGGGTACGATGACCACCCCGTCGGGCTTCTTGTTGAGGCATTCCTGTGTGACCTTGGTGAATGTGCTCTGGTTGAATCGGCGGTAATACATCATCTCCACGTTGACATGGAAGTCTCGCCTGTGGTCGCGGGCACGCATGGCCCCGTCCTCCACCTCCTGCCAGTAAGCCTCGGATTCGTGTTTGGGCATGATGCAAATGAAATTATAGGTCTTGTTGTACGCCAATGCACTGGCATACATGTTGGGCTGGTAGTCCATTTCCTTAAGTGCCTTCTCCACCTTTTCCCTTGCCTCTTTTGAGACGCTTGGGCGATTGTGCAGCACCCTGTCAACGGTGCCTACCGACACTCCCGACCGTAAGGCGATGTCCTTGATTCTGATTCTGTCGTTTGCCATAAATGAGTCAAATTTTTGTGCAAAATTACCAATAAAAAACGAATTGTGCTAATGCACAGCAAAAAAAAATGCAAAAAATTGCAGATTTTCCCGATTTTTCTTTGTCAATTCGATTATTTAGCGTAATTTTGTTGTCGCAAACGTAAAAAATTGAATCTACAAATACAATTAATTTAAAAAACAAGAAATGGCAAAAGTAGTAACATTAGGAGAAATAATGCTCCGTCTGTCCTCACCTGGACAGAAAAGATTTGTGCAGAGTGAGTACTTCGACGTTGTGTATGGCGGTGGCGAGGCAAATGTGGCAGTTAGCTGTGCCAACTATGGTCACGAGGCTTACTTCGTGTCAAAGTTGCCCAAGCATGAGATTGGTCAGTGTGCCGTGAATTCACTGCGCAAGTTTGGAGTTCACACCGAGTATATCGCCCGCGGTGGCAATCGTGTAGGTATCTATTATCTCGAGACAGGTGCTTCGATGCGTCCTTCAAAGGTTATCTATGACCGTGCAGGCAGTTCTATTGCCGAGGCTGACGCTTCAGACTTCGACTTCGACGCTATCATGGAGGGAGCCGACTGGTTCCACTGGAGCGGTATCACACCTGCCATCAGCGACAAGGCCGCTGAACTGACACGTCTGGCATGCGAGGCTGCGAAGCGTCACGGTGTGACTGTATCTGTTGACCTTAACTTCCGCAAGAAGCTGTGGACATCCGAGAAGGCACAGAGCATCATGAAGCCTTTGATGAAGTATGTTGACGTGTGCATCGGCAATGAGGAGGACGCTCAGCTTTGTCTTGGATTCAAGCCAGAGGCTGACGTTGAGGGCGGAAAGACCGATGCCGAGGGATACTACGGCATCTTCCAGGGCATGATGAAGGAGTTCGGGTTCAAGTATGTGGTTTCCACCCTGCGCGAGTCGCTCTCTGCCACCCACAACGGATGGAAGGCACTTATATATAATGGTAAGGAGTTCTACCAGAGCAAGCACTATGACATTATGCCAATCATCGACCGTGTAGGTGGTGGCGACTCTTTCTCGGGTGGTCTTATCCACGGTTTGCTCACTTATCCCGACAACCAGGGTGCTGCTCTCGAGTTCGCTGTTGCGGCATCGGCATTGAAGCACACCATTCCTGGTGACTTCAACATGGTAAGCAAGGAAGAGGTAGAGGCTCTCGCCGGTGGCGACGCATCAGGACGAGTACAGAGATAAGTCGTTTTTTTTTAATAAAGAATTATAGAAAAAAATATGGCAAAATTTGATAAGGTGGCAGTCCTTGCCAAGATGGGAGCAACGGGAATGGTGCCCGTGTTCTATCACAAGGACGCCGAGATAGCAAAGAAAGTAGTGAAGGCTTGCTACGATGGTGGAGTACGTGCCTTCGAGTTTACAAACCGTGGCGATTTCGCCCATGAGGTGTTTGCCGAGGTTGTAAAGTTTGCTGCCAAGGAGTGTCCAGAGATGGCAATGGGAGTTGGTTCTGTGGTTGACCCAGCCACAGCAGCCCTCTACATCCAGTTGGGCGCATGCTTCGTGGTTGGTCCTCTGTTCAACCCCGAAGTGTCCAAGATATGCAATCGCCGTCTTGTGCCCTATACCCCCGGATGCGGCAGCGTGTCAGAGGTTGGAGCAGCACAGGAGACAGGTTGCGACTTGTGCAAGATATTCCCCGGCGACGTGCTCGGCACAAAGCTCGTCAAGGGTCTTATGGCTCCAATGCCATGGTCGAAACTCATGGTCACAGGCGGTGTCTCTCCCGACGAGGAGAATCTCACCTCTTGGATAAAGGCCGGCGTATATTGCGTAGGCATGGGTTCTAAACTTTTCCCGAAGGATGTTATTGCAGCAGAAAATTGGCAGGCAATATCTGACAAATGTGCTGAGGCTCTTGGATATATTGCCAAGGCTCGCGCATAATAACAGGATTATCGCAGGTTCCATAGGCTTGTTTGTTGTCCTATGGAACCTTTTGGTATTTTCAGCTTGTACGCAAAAGGACAGGGGCGAGGCGGACAGGTTGAATGATATGTCATACGCCTCACATTACAGCAATCTTGATTCCACGCTCCACTATGCCGACAGTGTGTTGAAGCTCGACATCGACGATGCAAGCCGTGCCGAGGCACTCAACAACATAGCCTTTGTGGATATCATGCGCATGAACTACAAGCGTGCTGACTCCATACTCAACACCATATCATCACTAACCGACAACCAGGTGGAACTGCTGATAGCCGACATACAGCAGATGCGACTCTGCCAGAGGATGTCGCGCAACCGTGAGTTCTACGACTTCCGCGAGCGTGCCCAGCAGCGTATCAGCCGCATACGCGAAGAGGGAAACCAACTCGACTCCCGACTCCAACGGCGCATGGTGTATGCCGAATCGGAGTTTGCCATCGTCAGCTCCACCTATTATTATTATGTAGGACTGTTGCCATTGTCAGCATCCGCGCTCAATGCCATCAATCCGCAGGGGGAAGTGAGGCGCGACACTGCGCAGTATCTTTATTATTTATATAATGTGGGAGCGGGCGGCATACTCACCTCCGGCTCTGCTCAAGAGGTGCAGCAGCAGGAGATAGAGAAGCTCATAGAATGTTATATTGTTTCGAGAAAAAACGGTTATAAATATTTGGTAGCTAACTCTTTGCAGTCAATTGCCGAACATTTGCTCGACCCTGCCGACCGAAGCCGTATATTGGAAAGAAATCCAGGACTAAGACTTTTGGGCGATAGTTCCAACCTGCCTGATTCGCTCATACCGGGGAATATGACCCAGAAGGCACTGACATATTTTGTGGAGTATGGCGACGTCTATCAGATAGCGGGTGGTTACCGCTCGCTTGCCTCATGCTTCACTCGTATAGGTGATTTCGAGACAGCCATCTATTATCTCAACATGGCACTCAAAGACAAGAAAATCACCCAAGCTCCTGACCTTGTAGCCAGTATCCGCGAACAGATGAGCGTGGCATATTCAGCAGTGAACGACAAACAGGCGAGCGACTTCAACCGCAACGAGTATCTTGATCTCCAGGAAAACACACGCCAGGACAGGTATTATGAGTCGAGAGCGGCACAACTCGAAGCAACATCCTTGCAGCTCAACATCATGATAATGGTGGTTATCGGGGCTATCATACTGCTGTTGTTCCTGCTATGGCTGTTCAACCACCTCTCGCGTCGCGACCGTAGCGAGGATGAACTCGAATCGCTGCTGCAACCATTGCGCCAATGGCAAGAGGAGCAAGAACGCAAAAGCCAACTCACGGAGGAGCGTATAGAGGAAATTAAAGAGGAAAGGCTGATGTGCGAGAAGCGCACTTCAGAGTATGCCCGTCAGAACCTGGAAAACCGTGCGAAGATGTCGCTCATCAACAGTGTCACACCTTTCATCGACCGTATCATCAACGAGGTGCGTATGCTTATGTCGCGCCCCGACGAGTCGCCCGCACTGAGGCAGGAGAGATACGACTATATCCTGCAGCTCACCGACAAGATTAACGAATACAATGCCCTGCTCACCGACTGGATTCAGATGCGCAAGGGAAAGCTCAGCCTGCACATCGAGAGTTTTCCCATTGCCGATGTCTTTGACATAGTGCGCAAGGCCAAGGCGACATTCAATATTAAGGGGGTTAGCCTGGATGTGGCAGAAAGCGACGCCGTGGTGAAAGCCGACAGGGTGCTCACGCTCTTCATGATAAACACCCTCGCCGACAATGCGCGCAAATTCACCCCGGCAGGAGGCAAGGTGTCAATATATGCCGAGGAGCATGAGGATTATGTTGAAGTGAGCGTGAAGGACACAGGAGAAGGCATGACAAGGGAGGCATTGGATAGGGTAATAAATTCCTCATCCCTAATTCCTAATTCCTCATCCCTAATTCCTAATTCCCCAAAGGGCTTCGGTTTCGGGCTTCTCAACTGCCGTGGCATCATTGAGAAATACAAGAAGATGAGCCAGCGATTCGCCGTTTGCCTGCTTTCTGCAGAGAGTGAGGAGGGTAGGGGAAGCCGGTTCTACTTCCGTCTTCCCAAAGGGACCGCGCATATTATTCTCGCGCTCTTGGCATTGGCCATCTCATTTTTGCCTTCCGGAGATGCTTGGGCGAAAGACTCTTACAATAGAGGCTTAACGATTGACCTCGCCGCCAGTCAATCCCTGCAGAAGGCGGCTGCCTTTGCCGACAGTGCATACTATTCAAATATCGCGGGTACATACGAGCGGACACTGTTCTATGCCGACTCGTGCCGAATTTATCTTAACGAACATTACGTCACGGTTTGTCCAGGAGGAAAGTATCTGCTGCAGAGTCAGGGAAACAGTGAAATCCAGATGCCAGAACTTAAATGGCTTCAGGACAATGTGCCAACTGATTATGACGTCATACTCGATATGCGCAACGAGAGTGCCGTGGCGTGCCTTGCGCTTCATCGTTGGAAGGAATACGGATTCAACAACGAGATATATACCCGACTGTTCAAGGAACTCTCAGCCGACACCTCACTGCCCGCATATTGCAAGAAGATGCGCAAGCAACAGGCAGACAAGAACATAGCAATTGTGATACTCATCATTGTCTTTCTGATGATTCTGCCTGCATACTATCTCTTGTATTACCGCCACCGACTCTACTACCGTTTCTGCGTTGAAAAGGTGAAGGACATCAACGCAATTCTCGCAGCCGACACTTCATCCGAGAATAAACTCGATGTTATCAGTGCCGCCGACGTGGCTGATTATCCCGAAAGACTCACTCTCATAGTGGATGAAATAGGTACGGCTCTTGCCGAAGACATATTTGAGAGACAGCATCAGGACACTGACGTGGAGAAAGCCACCGACAAACTGCATAAGGCTGAATATGAGTGCAACCAGTTGTATATCAGTAATTCCATTATTGACAACTGCTTATCCACACTCAAGCACGAGACGATGTATTATCCGAGCAGAATAAGGCAGTTGGTCAGCTCAAAAGGGGAACTCGGACAGATATGTGACCTCGTGGCATACTATCGTGACATCTACTCAATATTGAGCCAACAGGCAATGCGCCAGTTTGACCGCCTGCATATCTCTCTTTCGCTCGTCAGCCTAAATCGTTGGCTCTCAGCAAAAGACAAACTGCCTCGCGTGATGGCGAATATCCAGTTGCTCGACATGCTCTTCGACCTGTTGCGCAAACAGAACGGTGGCAACAAGCCCACGCTGAAGGGATATGCGTCAGATAGCGAATATGTCACACTTTCGCTATGTGTTCCACATCTTAAATACGCACTATCTGACGAAGGCGATATCTTCGCCCCGTCAGTGGTGGCAAACATACCATTCCTGCTGATGCGCCAGGTGGTGCGCGACATCTCTGAAACCACCAATCGTCGCGGATGCGGAATATGGATGAACGGGGAGGATATTTTGGTAAGGCTGCCTGTGGAACACAAATCGCTTAAAAAAAAACATCAAATAACAAAGATATAAAAAGATGAAAAATTTCAAGGTAATAATAGTAGAGGATGTGCTACTCGAACTGAAAGGCACGGAAGGTATCATACGCAACGACATTCCGGAAGCGGAAATTATCGGTACCGCAAATACAGAGGCAGAATACTGGCGTCTCATACGCGACAACCAGCCCGACCTTGTGCTTCTCGACCTTGGACTTGGCGGTTCAACTACGGTGGGCGTGGAGATATGCCGTCATACCAAGGAGTCATATCCTGCGGTCAAGGTGCTCATATTCACGGGTGAGATACTGAATGAAAAACTGTGGGTGGACGTGCTCGATGCCGGTGCCGACGGAATAATCCTCAAAAGTGGCGAACTGCTCACACGTGGCGATGTGCGCTCGGTGATGGAGGGCAAGACGATGGTCTTCAACGAACCTATTCTTCGCAAGATAGTCGAAAGGTTCAAGCAGTCGGTAAACCGTGAACTCACCAATCAGGAGGCACTGCTCGACTATGAGATTGACGAGTATGACGAGCGTTTCCTTCGCCACCTCGCCCTTGGATATACCAAGGACCAGATATCAAGTCTCAAGGCTATGCCCTTCGGAGTGAAGAGTCTTGAGAAGCGTCAGAACGAACTGGTGCAGAAACTTTTCCCGAGAGGCAACGGACGTATGGGAGTGAATGCCACACGCCTTGTGGTGAAGGCTATTGAGTTGGGAATCATCGATGTTGACAATCTCCATCCCGATGAAGAATAAGATATTGGCATACCTTTCATTGTCGCTCCTCGTGGTGGAAGTGATATTGGCTGTCGTTTCGTGGATACTCGCCGCCCTCAATCCCGAGAGTGGCGTCCGCAGCATGCTGAGCAGCGAGGGCATACGCTGGGCATTCGGCGGGTTCATACGCCAAATGCAGTCATCGGTGCTCGTGTGGCTTATACTTGCAGGAATGGCATGGGGCGCATTGCGTGACTCGCGTTTTTCGCACGACCTTTTCTACTCATGGTCACGCCAACGGCGTGCACTGCGTTATCGCAAGCGTGTCGCGTTGCGTTTCAGCATAGCAACGGTGCTTGTATATATAGCGGTCATCTCGTATTTCTCCTTTGTTCCCCATGCCATCCTCCTTAGTGTCACAGGAGAGCTCTTTCCTTCGGCATTCAGCGAAGCCCTTGTGCCGATAGTATGTGTGGGCATCATTCTCCTTTCCGTGGAATATGGCGTGATGTCGGGCATTTTTCCCGATGTCCCTTCTGTATTCGACGCCCTCGTTAGAGGCATACGCGTCATTGCCCCACTGTTTATTCTCTATCTCCTTGCCACCCACGTTTATTACGTGGTTGGATATGTCTTCTGAACGTATGTCATTTCACGAAACTTTTTGTTGCCCACTTCATCGACTTCCATCTGAAGATAAAGATAAGCCCTCGTATGTTCTCGTCCAAGGCAAAACTTGCCCACATGGCTATGAGTCCCAATCCCCAATGTATTCCTAAAAGATAGCTAAGAACCACCGACACAAGCCATTGCACCGTGATGCCGACGTAGAACTGGAAATTGACGTCGCCAGTCGCCCTCAGTGCCTGTGTTGCCCAGATGTTTATGGCTCTTCCAATCTCCAAAGCCACCTGCACCCACATTATAATTATTCCAAGACCCACGATATTCGGGTTGTCGGTAAGCCACGACAGAATTTTCCCTCCGAACAATGCGAGTACTACCGAAAATGTGGCTGCAGTTTTAATAGCCGTGTGCCTTGTATAACAGCCCAGGATATATGCCGTCTTGATTCTTTTCTCGCCCACAAGATGGCCTATCAGTATTGCGCCCCCCTGACCCATGGCTATTGAGAACACGCATACTATGAACGCCATGTTCCAGCAGTATGTGCGGGTGATGAGAGCCTCGTTGCCGAGCATATTTATGAAAAAGGTGATAACTACCTGCGAACCGCTGTAGCTGATTTCCTCTCCTGCGGCGGGAAGTCCTATCTTGAGCAGGTTCTTTAACTCAATCCATGGGAACGGCCTGAATAGTCGGGCAGGGAAGGAGGGGATATGTTTTCTGAAAAGTATAATGAATAGCAGCACCATACTCACCCCCCTTGCAATACTTGTGGATATGGCAGCTCCCTCCACCCCGAGGGCTGGCATGCCGAACTTACCGAATATTAGAGTATAGTTGCCGATTATGTTCAGCACGTTCACCACCACAGTCACCATCATTGGGTATTTGACCTTGCCGGCGCTTCGCAGCGAGGCAGAAATGGCAAGTGAAATGGCCTGGAAGAAGGCAAACGCTCCCACGATGTGCATGTAGCTCACCCCCTCGGAAAGAAGTTCCGGTCGCAACCCCATCATCTTCAATATGGCAGTACACCCGAAGTACAGGCAAGCGCTAATAATCATTCCGCTCACCGCATTGAGCGCGATAGCCACTCCCGTGGCCTGCACCATACGCTCCTTTAGTCCTGCCCCAAGATATTGCGAGCAGAGCACAGTAGTTCCGAAACTAATCACCTGAAATACCAATACTGCGAGGTTTACAATCTGGTTAACCACGCCCACAGCCGCCACCGAGTTGTCCGAGTGCTGGCTCAGCATCACAGTATCAACCACACCGAGCAGCATCACAAGTGCAGTCTCGATGAATATGGGCATCACCAATTTTCCCAGCCTGCCCTTCATGCCGTCATTCTTTATCTGCCAAATCATATATATATATAATGTATATTATGTTTTTCGACTGCAAAGGTACAAAAAAAAGAGTATTCCGTCCTATGTGTGTCAAATTAAGTGTGTTCGTACACAACAAACTTGATATTTGTCAATAGAAGAGGCTTTTTTTGTACTTTATGGAACAAAACTATTGACTGTTACGAAAAAATGTTGTACCTTTGCACCGTCAAAAGGACAAAAAGTTAGAAAATCGTTTCGATTACAACATACATGTTATTTAGGTTTTTAGTTATTGGTAATAAAGATTGTTAGTTATTTCGATTTAGGTAATTAGTGAATTACTTCTAAGGTTTTAAGTAGAAAGATTTGTATTAGGATACACTTTAGATGTCAGTGTGAAGGCGAAGCCGTGAGGCTTTGACCTTCGAAACATCTTAAATTTTTCAAATTCGCACACAAAGAAAGAAATTTGAGAGAAAGCATTAATTTACATGATACAAAGTTATTTGGTTGGCCCCGTCCGGAAGTGATTCCAGACGGGGCTTTTAATGATACGACAAGCGTTTTTTTTGCATCGTTATAATATATACCAATTATAGGAAAATAAAAATCCGCAAGATGTTTATAATCTACATCTTGCGGAAATCTATTAGAGGTACCTAGCAGAGTCGAACTGCTCTACACGGTTTTGCAGACCGTTACCTAACCGATCGGCCAAGGTACCTTGTTCTTGTTTGCGGGTGCAAAGGTACAACATTTTTTTGAATCCACCAAATTTTTTATGCGTTTTTTTAAAAAAACATTCAAAATACCCCAAATCGTCATCTTAGACGCAGTGAATCGCCCACTTTTATCTGATATTCAGGCGAAAGGTTGTTCATTTTATAAAGATTCTTAACGCGGATATTATAAAATTGGGCTATGCTGTACATCGACTCTCCCTTGCGGATATAGTGCAGGCGGCCTTTGTAGCTTTTAGGGGCGCGCTTTGCCTTTTTCTTCAGGTAGATGATTTCTCCTGGCACGAGTTCGTCGTGCTTGTCGCGCTCGTTGTATTTGGCGAGTTTCTTGTAAGATATGCCAAGTTCCTTCGACAGGCTATGGAAAGTGTCTCCCTTGCGTACCTTTATATAATAGTTACCATTGAAGGTATGTATGGCATGAAGATCGTTGCCTGCCGCATTGTCATGGTTGTGTCTTACGAAAAATTTGTCGTATGACTTGGCATTGTCGTACCTGTCGAGCTTGTAAAGCTGGATAATGGCAATCAGTTTTTCCGCATATTTTGGATTTGTGGCATATCCCGCTGCTTTCAGTCCGCGCGCCCAACCCTTATAGTCGGTGGTTTTGAGGTTGAAGAGGCTGCGATATCTTTGCCCCTTGGCAAGGAATCGGGAGTGGTCTTCGTAGCTTTCGTATGCATTGTTGTATGCACGAAAGCACTCGCCCTTGGCATCGTCGTCGTGATAGGTCTTGCGTCCAGTCCATCCGTGGCACTTGATTCCGAAATGGTTGTTGCCCTTACGGGTAAGCTCGCTCTTTCCTGCGCCTGATTCATAGACCCCCTGTGCAAGGGTTATACTTGCGGGTATGCGGTATTTAAGCATCTGCTCGATGGCGATGTCCTTATATTGGTCGATGTACTGCTGATAGGCAGAATTCCATTTCATCTGTGCTGACGCTGTTGTCGGCATTGCGAATATGAGTGCAAAAAGAAACCTTGAACTCCAATCTAAAATATTTGTTATTCTCATCTTTTTCTTAAATAAACTTATTCGAGATGCAAAAATACTCAAATTATTTCACCTGTACCAATTTTTTTATTATTTTTGCAAGAAAATTAGGATTATTATGGAAGCTAAGAACATTAACACCACTATTTATGTGGCAAAAGTTGAGGAACTCGACGATAAGGACCGCCAACTTGTGGAGACGAGCATAGAGGCTACAAACAACTCCTACGCCCCGTATTCCCGCTTTCACGTAGGTGCCGCCGTAAGGCTTGATAACGGTGTCATCATACCGGGATGCAACCAAGAAAACGCAGCTTTCGGTGTGACGATATGCGCAGAGCGCACTGCACTGTTTGCCGCGGGAGCACAATATCCGAAAGCAAAGGTGGAGGCGATTGCCATTACCGCGAGAAATGCCGACGGACTGCTTGACGAACCTGTATCGCCTTGCGGCACTTGCCGTCAGGCTATGGTGGAAACAGAGAAAAGGAGCGGCAAAAAGTTGCGCATACTTCTTAACGGTAAGAATAGCGTATATATTATTGAAGGTATAGGCGCATTACTTCCTCTCACTTTCTCCGACGAGCAGCTTTAGGCTGAGATTCATCTGACGGTTCCTGCTGGAAAGTTGATGCCTCAAAGCATCCTATGGATGGTGTTGAGGTTGAACGATTGTTGCCATCGCGATCCAATGGTATGTTCTCAAAGGGTAGGGCATTGCCAATGGCCGTGGATATGGAATCGAGATGGAAGTCATAGATGAAATTTTCAGTGTCGAGTAGTTTGAAGTGCATCTCGCCGTTGACACTGTCCTTCGGTGTCTCAAGCACTGAAGAGGGGAATTTCTCTGCGACGATAACGGTATCCTCTATTATGGTGCGCACTATGCAATGGTCGAAACTGAAATCAAGGCTGTCGGTGAGGAAGACGTCCTCGTTATATCCCGTGATGAGGGAGTTGACAAAAGTTGCCTGGGAATTGACAAGTTGTACCGCCCATCCCCTGTTGGCATCAAAAGGATAGAACTGTGCAAATGTGCTGTAGGTGATGTCTGCCTTTGAGTTGTGGAGATATAGACAGTCGCCGAATGTGTTGCTAATCAAACTGTTTTTGATTGACACATTGCTATGTGATGCCGCCAAACCATAGCCCTTGCAGTTGTGTATGGTAACGTTTTCGAGTGTAAGTCTTGGGGTTTCACTTATTGCGGCAGAGTCGCAAAGGATGGCGTGGGTGGCACTGTGCATATCGAGGTATTTTAGTGAATTGCCTGTTGATGAGCCATAGAAGTGTATGCCCTGCCACTGTCCGCTCACCCTGTCGTATGGCAAATTGGCAAACATCCAGTCGAGACGGTCGCCACGAAGCATGACGTCACTTCCCGGTAATCCGGCGATATGCAGGCTGCCATATACATCTATGCCTGCAGTACTGCTGAAATACATAACAGTTGGCTGAAGAATGGTGAGCGTAGCGGCGGAATCCACACGTATGCCTTTGCGCACTACAACCGGTTTGGTGGAGGAGATGGTAGTGTCGTTGTCTATCCTGAGAGAATCATATAGAATGGCATCCCAGCTCCATGCCCTGAGATTCACTTTTTGTTCAACTCCGCTCTCAAGATGAAAGAGCAGGTTGTCCTCTACAAGCTGCGGGGTGTCGCTTCCGTTTATCTGTGATGTCAGTTCGACAAAGACCCTGATACTGTCGCCCTTTCTTACCTCTATGTCCTGGGCTTGGCTACCCGTGGAGTTGTCGAGATAAATGCCATCCACATTGACACGGAATCCCGTCTGGTTGCCACGTTCGAGTCGTGTCTGGCTGATGCGCACACCGTCAGAGGAATTGTTATGAACCCAGAACCCATATGTACGGGTAGGGACAGTACTGAATATTGTGTCGAGCGACAAGGTGTCGCAACCTAAGGACAACAGATTAGTGCGGCTCGTTGAAAACGAGTCGTCATCAGAGCACGACATCATTACCGCCGCTACTGACATGAGGATATAAAAAAGCCGTTTCATCTATAAGATAAAACGGCTTAATTCATTTTTTATTGTGTTAGACAGAACAATTATTTCTTGAAATAACGTTCGTAGAGTCCCATGAAGCCTGCACAGTGGCGAGCCTCGTCCTTAGCCATCTCGTGAACAGTGTCGTGAGTAGCGTCCATACCAGCAGCCTTGGCGTTCTTTGCAATGCGGAACTTATCCTCGCATGCGCCCTTCTCAGCTGCGATGCGAGCCTCGAGGTTTGCCTTGGTGTCCTTCAATACGTCGCCGAGAAGCTCAGCGAACTTTGAAGCGTGCTCAGCCTCCTCAAAAGCGTAGCGCTTGTAGGCCTCTGCGATTTCGGGATAACCCTCACGGTCAGCCTGACGGCTCATGGCGAGATACATTCCAACCTCTGTACACTCACCGTTGAAGTGAGCCTCGAGGTCCTTGATCATCTCCTCGTTGGCACCCTCATTGCGAGCTGCACCAAGAACGTGCATAGTAGCGAAATTTGCTGCGCCGTCTTCAGCGAGTTCTGTGAACTTAGAAGCTGGAGCCTTACACAATGGGCACTTTTCAGGTGCTGCTTCGCCCTCATATATGTATCCACATACGGAGCAGATAAACTTTTTCTTCATAATTGTGTCGTTTTTAAAATGTTGTTATTAATAGAGTAAATAATAATTTGCCTAAAAGCGTTGCAAAGTTACATAAAATCGACAAAATATGCAAGCATTTTCACATTATTTAGCCGAATTATCTTTTCTTTACGGGGACTGTATCACCTGAAAGGCGCAAGTGTGACTTGATTTGGGGGATCTTGTCGCCCACTGCCTTTATCAGCAGCAATGCCACTTGGTTGGCGCCATATATATTATAATGTGTATTGTCCCACTTGCCGTTTGGCATTGAAGGATGCTCGCCGGGGGCGAAAATCATGTGAAGTTTCTTTGAACCCTCACGTCCAAGTCCCTGCTCCAGTTCGTGGGTGATGGTATTGGCATCAACGAATACCACTCCCATCTCTTTTGCCACATTTGCCGGGGCAATGCGATAGTCTCCGTGGGTGTCGTAGAGTGTGTCTCCCTCCAGTACATTCTTGCCCGACTTGGCGTCGAGGTTGCGCAGTTTCTCGTCATCGTCGTTCTTCTGCTCCTTTAACGCGAAGTTGCGGCGAACCACCGCGTTGAACAACACAGGAATACCCCCTTTCTCACGGGTCTCGTTGACAAACTTGCGGAGATTGTCGTCGAAGGTGGACCCCGGATCTGTATGACGGTCGGGCTTGGGTTTCTCGTCGTTGTGTCCAAACTGGATGAAGACATAGTCGCCCGGCTTTATCTTTGCGAGCACCTTTTCCCATCGTCCCTCGTTGATGAAACTCTTTGACGAGCGTCCGTTGACGGCATGGTTATCCACCACTACGCCATCGTCGAAATACTGCTGGAGCACCATTCCCCAACCGCGTTCCTGCTTGCCGCCAGTGGTATCCTTGTTAGCCATTGTCGAGTCTCCAATCATGAATACGGTAAATTTCGGTTCATGACTAAACGACATTGTCAGCATAAGTAGGGCGAAGATACCCAATACACATTTTTTCATAATCGTCATTCTTTATATTTCATTCTTCACTCTGCAAAATTTTCACCATTTCATCGGCGTCAACCATCTTCTGCTCACCAGTGGTCATATTCTTTAGAGTGACCTTGCCCTCGGCAATCTCATTCTCTCCTGCGATGGCGACAAACTGGATAGACTTTGCATTGGCATAGCTCATCTGCTTCTTCATCTTCGATGAATCGGGATATATTTCCGTGCGGATGCCAGCCTCGCGGGCCTTGGCAACAAGAGGCAGGCAATATGCCGTCTCCTTAGCGCCAAAATTGACAAACAAGAGTTGTGTGCTCGTTACTGCCTCTTTTGGATAAAGGTCGAGGGCATTGAGTACATCATAGATTCTGTCAGCACCGAAACTGATACCTACACCGCTGATTCCCGGCATACCGAAGATTCCTGTAAGGTTGTCATAACGTCCGCCGCCAGTGATGCTTCCCATCGGTGTGTCGAGTGCTTTCACCTCAAAGATGGCACCGGTATAGTAGTTCAATCCACGAGCCAATGTGAGATCAAGCTGTATCTCGTTCTTCAGTCCTACTGTTTTCAGGGTGTCAAGAATGAAGGATGTTTCCTCCACTCCCTTGAGCCCAATCTCACTGTCTTTTAAAACCTCGCGTATAACGCTGAGTTTCTGGTCATTGTCTCCGTTAAGCTGAATTATCGGTTGAAGCTTCTCTATCGCAGATTCGCTGATTCCATCGTTTCGCAGTTCCTCGTTGACATTCTCCAATCCAATCTTGTCCAATTTGTCGATTGCAACGGTGATATCGACGATTTTGTCAGCTTCGCCGATTACTTCAGCGATACCGGTGAGAATCTTACGGTTGTTAATCTTTATCTGCACATTCACTCCGAGACGGGTGAAGACAGTGTCGATAATCTGCATCAGTTCGACTTCGTTGAGCAGCGAGTCGCTGCCCACCACATCGGCATCACACTGATAGAACTCGCGGTAGCGTCCGCGCTGTGGGCGGTCGGCACGCCATACGGGTTGAATCTGATAGCGCTTGAACGGCAATTGAAGTTCGTCGCGGTGCATCACTACATATCGGGCGAAAGGTACGGTGAGGTCATAACGCAATCCCTTCTCGCATATTCTTGCGGCAAGTCGAAGTGGATTGGCACCCTTCAGTTCCTCGTCGCTCACCTTGTTGAGGAAGTCGCCGCTGTTCAGCACCTTAAAAAGCAGTTTGTCACCTTCCTCTCCATACTTTCCCATCAGTGTCTGCAGGGTTTCCATGGCAGGAGTCTCTATCTGCTGGAATCCGTAAAGTGCATACACAGAACGTATGGTGTCGAAGATATAGTTGCGCTTAGCCATCTCCTCGGGAGAGAAGTCGCGCGTGCCCTTTGGAATATTTGGTTTCTGTGCCATGGCTTATTTCCTCTCGATAGTCTGTGCACGGTCAGGACCGATGGAAATGATACAAATGGGAGTCTCGAGTTCAGCCTCAAGGAACTTGATATAGTCGTTGAACTCCTGCGGGAACTGCTCCTCGCTTGTAAACTGTGTCATGTCGGTCTTCCATCCCGGCAGTTCCTTATATATAGGTTCAATTCCTTCTTCAATATTATACGGGAAGTAATTGATTTCCTTGCCGTTTTGCTTGTATGCAACGCAAGCCTTGATGGTGTCGAAACTGTCGAGCACATCACTCTTCATCATGATAAGTTTGGTGACTCCGTTTACCATGATTGAATAGCGTAGCGCCACGAGGTCAATCCAACCGCAACGACGCTCACGGCCAGTTACAGCGCCGTACTCATGACCAAGCTGGCGGATGGTTGCGCCAGTCTCGTCGAAAAGTTCTGTAGGGAAAGGACCTGCACCAACGCGAGTACAGTATGCCTTCATGATTCCATATACCTCACCGATGCGGTTCGGGCCTATTCCAAGACCAGTGCATGCTCCGGCGCAGATAGTGTTGGAAGAAGTGACGAATGGATAGCTTCCGAAGTCAACGTCGAGCATAGTGCCCTGTGCGCCCTCGCAGAGAATGGACTTGCCCTCACGCAGAAGGCCGTTGATTTCGTGCTCTGAGTCAACGATATTGAATGTGCGGAGATACTCGATGCCCTCCATCCACTTCTTCTCAACCTCAGTGATGTCATATTCATAGTTCATCGACTTGAGTATTGCCTCATGACGAGCCTTGCACTGAGCGTATTTTTCCTGGAAATTCTCGAAGATGTCACCCACACGCAGACCGTTGCGTGATATTTTGTCGGTGTAGGTAGGTCCAATACCTTTTCCTGTAGTTCCCACCTTGCTCTTTCCCTTAGCAGCCTCGTATGCTGCGTCGAGCACGCGGTGAGTTGGCATGATAAGATGAGCCTTGCGCGAGATGTGCAGACGCGAACGCAATTCGTGGCCGCTCTCCTCTAACGACTTGGCCTCGTCCATAAACAAGTCTGGGGCGAGCACCACACCATTTCCAATGATGTTTACCTTGCCACCCTGAAATATTCCTGATGGAATGCTGCGCAGCACATACTTCTGTCCCTCAAATTCAAGAGTATGGCCGGCATTAGGGCCACCCTGGAAGCGGGCAACCACATCATAACGCGGGGTCAGTACATCGACCACCTTACCTTTTCCTTCATCGCCCCACTGCAATCCGAGCAGGACGTCAACTTTACCTTTGTTCATTTCTTTATTTTTTTTTATTCTGTTTCTTTTCTATTGTTTTCTTCTGTCGTGTCAGTTGTGCCTGGCATTTGCTGCAGATACCATAGATGTACATCGCGAAATTATCGGGCCTAAAACGTTTAAATTCTATTTTCCCGAAGTCTGCTATTTCGCCAGTAGCAGGTATCTCTGTCACCTTTCCGCATGAGGTACACACCTGATGGATATGATTGCCACTTGCATAACAAGGCTCGTATCTTGTCTTGCCCTGGATGTTGTGGCGTACAATGATTCGCAACTGGATGAACAGCCTCATCGTATTGTAGAGCGTTGGCCTGCTCACGGGGAAGTCTTTCTCCTTGATAAGATATTCTCCCAACTCCTCAATGGTGAAATGAGCATTGATGCCATATACTGCCTCCAGTATCGCATAACGCTCGGGAGTCTTGCGATGGTCGTTCATCTCCAGGAAGCTGTCAAGTTGTTTTCTTGCCGCATTCAGTGCTTCTTTCTTAACCTTTTCACGCATAGAATCTCCTCTTATTTATGATTTCACGGCACAAAATTACTAAAAATCTTGCAATTCCAATCAAATAAAGTCTAAAAAACCTCTAAATTGGCACTTTTCATTGCAGATTTTGCCAATCTCTCATAAACCAAGCCCAAATCGGCGAAGCGAATGACGCATGTTACAGCTGCTTTCCTTACTGTGAGCGACTCACCGCCTATTGCTGCTATTGCTTGGTCGAGAAACTCGTTTATGCCGCGCTCATTAGGTTCCTGACCGTTCATGAACAGTCGCGAGAGCACATGGAAACCGCATAACTGATATATAGGTTTCGGTGATGCCATCCATTGGTAGGCCTTGTCTGCTGCAAAGGGCAAATGTTGGTAGAGGTTAAATGATGCCATCTCCGCCATTTCCACGGATGTGGTCTGCTCCATCCATATATCCACTATCTCGGGCAGCATATCCTCGGCAGGCATTATCATAGTGGCAAGAATCTTGCACTCCCTTACATCTTCCTTCCATAATGCGATGGCAAGGTCGCGGTTCTTGCCAATCTCCTTTGCCTTTGCCTTAAGCATAGGCACCGAAGCTCCCCAGTTGACGTGATAGTCGAGGCCCTTGTCGCGCATCGACTGCGCCGCCACACCGTTCATCATCAGCCTAAACGACCGCTTAATCTCCTTCAGTTGTTCGTTAATGGATAATTCTTCACCCTTCATTTTTAATTTTTAATTGACTTCGTCGATTGCTGGCTGCACCTCGGGATAGCTCAAGCGAGCTTGGCTCTCCTCTCGGTTTGCACAGCAATTTTTAATTTTTAATTTTTAATTCTTAATTCTAAATAAGTGTCGCATATTGCTGGCTATATCTGAGCATCTGCTCGGCATAGCCCTCGGAATAGTCGAGAGTAATGTCGATAACCTCACCCTTTGCATTGAACACGGGCAACATACGTGGATTCAGAAAACCCTTGTACGGGGCTATGTTGAGACGCTTATATCTTTGCAGCACCTCGTTATGAATATCAGAATCTATGTTAACGGCGTATGTCTCCACCAGTTTCCTTCCTGCCTCGTAATCGCCTTCGCTCTTTATGCGCTGCACCTCGGCAAGGAGAGTGGCAAACTGTTGGCGGAGCGCCTCGTAGTCGTTAATGCGAACATAGGTCTTGCCGTTGCGCTTTTCAAGGGCAATGGCGTTGCCGTTCTCTAAACACCAGTGGGCGATGAGGGCACGGTTGCGCATGTGCGCCTCTTCAATCTTGTTGCCAGGAGTAATGCGTACGAGCTGAGAGAGTAAACCATTCATAATATAGCTGTAATACTGCGATTTATATGCATTTTCATCTGGTGTAAGTTTAAGTTCAACCAACTTTCTGTCCGCAATGTAATACAACCCGAAAAGGTCTGCCCGCGCTTCCTCAATAGTATTGCCGTAAGCCTTCAGTGCATCGGGATTCACACCCGGCAACAATTGTCCGCTACCATGTCCGAGACACTCGTGCAGGTCAGTATGCAGATCATCGCAGATGTCTCCATACATCCTAATCATGTCAACCGTGTCTTGGTCAATGGCAAATTCCTCAAGGAATCCATTGCCTTTGGCAGCCTTGTTGTAGGCATCGGTGAGATTACCGATGGTTACGCTCTTGCTTCCGTGTTGTGCCCTTATCCAGTCGGCGTTAGGCAGATTGATGCCAATGGCAGTTGAGGGATATTCATCACCTCCGAGCATTGCGGCACATATGACATTTGCCGTGACACCCTTGACCACTGGTTTGCGGAAGCGGGAATCAACAGGTGAATTGTCTTCAAACCACTGGGCATTGTCACTGATGGTACGTGTGCGCTTGGTGGCTTCGAGGTCGGTATATTCCACAATACCCTCCCATGATGCTTTTAGTCCGAGCGGATCTCCATACACCTCGATGAAACCGTTGATAAAATCCACCCTGCCTTCGAGACACTCCACCCACTTGATGCTGTATTCGTCAAAAGTGACCAAGTCTCCTGTACGATAATAATCCACCAAAGTGGATATGACATCCCTTTGCTTGTCGTTCTCGGCAAAGTCGCGAGCCCTTTCAAGCCAATATATGATATGTCTTATGGCATTTGCATACAGTCCGTTGGCGCTATAAAACTCTTCCGTCAGCTTTCCGTCGCGTTTCACGAGCTTAGAGTTAAGACCGAACGAAGGAGGATTGTTTCCAGCCTTCTCCTTTAGGGAATTGTAATAGTCCTCAGCCTCATCCTGTGTTACTCCCTCATAATAGTTACATGCCGAAGTCATCACGAGGTCATCGCCATCCGCCTTGTTCACCCGTTTCGGCAGATAGTCGGCGTCGAACATAATCCTGACTAACTTGTCCGCCAACTCTTCTACGGTTTCACCGCTTTCAAGCGGCAATCGCCGGGAGTCCACCTTATTTAATATATTACGGAAGAAAGGCTCAGAGAATTCTGGCTTGAATTTCTCGCAGCCGTAATGATGGTAAATGCCGTTGGAGAACCAGACTCTCTTGAGATAAACGATGAGCTTGTCAAATTCCCCGTTGTCCCGCTCGTCAAGGGTAAGGTCAGAGACAATAGCCTCAAGAGACTTTCTTATGATAAGATTGTAGCGTCCAAACTGATCGAAGGTGATGTCACGGCCATAAAGAGTGGCCTTTGCGAGACAGTAAATGTACTGTTTCTGTGAAAGCGACAATTGCTCAAACCCGTTTAGTCGGTATCTGAGCAATTGTATATCGGCGAAACGTTCGCCAGTGTAGCTAAAATCAGCTTCTGTCATTAAAGTGCAATTTATTTTGTTGATTTTTTCTTTGCAAGGGCTGGATGTTGTTTAAGATGCTGCAGGCGGTACTCCCTGGGGGTCATGTTCATCAGCTTGTAGAATGACGCATAGAATGACTGGCGGTTGGCGAAACCGACCATATCGCTTACTTCCTCCATCTTAAGGTCTTGGTATCTCTTGTCCACAAGTATGGTCATAGCCTCCTCAATGCGGAACTTATTTACAAACGACGTATAGTTCATGTGGAATCTCACATTGACAACAGCTGAGATATAACGAGTGTTGGTGCCAAGGTCTTCCGCCAGTTTCTTGGCAGAGTAGTCCTTGTCCTTGTATTTTTTCTGCATAACAATGATATTGAGGATTTTCTCCTTCATCTCATCCATCAACTTGGGGCTTACCAATGTGCGGTATGCAGCCTCCTTTTCTTTCTTCTCAGTAATGTTATACTTTGCCATAACTTTCGATATTTATTTGGTTGTATTTATTTTTAAGTGCAAAAATACGGTTTTTTTCTCAACTTTCCTAATTTTCGTTCGTTTTTTTTCTAAAAAAATCATAACTTTGCACCAAATTAAGGAATTATGGACATAAAAGAGGCTTTAAAACGTTATTTTGGATATAAAACCTTCCGAAAGAATCAGGAAGAAATCATAACAACTGCCATAGGCGGCAGGGACACCCTGGTGCTTATGCCAACAGGAGGGGGAAAGAGCCTGTGCTATCAGATACCAGCCATAGTCATGGACGGTACGTGTGTAGTGGTGTCGCCACTCATCAGCCTTATGAAAGACCAGGTGGAGGCACTAAAGGCAAACGGCATTGAGGCGGAAGCCCTGAACAGCACAAACGACTTTAATGCCGAGACTGTAATACGCCGCCGATGCCTTGCGGGAGACATCAAACTGCTGTATATTTCACCTGAACGTCTGTTGGTGGAAATACCATATCTATTAAAGAGCATGAGGATTTCACTATTTGCTATCGACGAGGCTCATTGCATAAGTCAGTGGGGGCATGACTTCCGTCCGGAATACACTCAGCTGACAGCAATACGCGAGGAGTTTCCTTCGGTGCCTATCATGGCTCTCACAGCCACTGCCGACAAGATTACACGTGGAGATATACTTCGCCAACTGTCTTTGAGAGAGCCTATTGAGTTTGTGTCCAGTTTCGACAGGCCTAACCTGAGCCTTACTGTAAAGCGCAACTATTCCACAAAGGAGAAACTAAACTTCATACTCAATTTCGTGAAAGCCCGACCTCTTGACGCGGGGATAGTTTATTGCCTTAGCAGGAAGAATACCGAGAAAGTGGCAAAGTTCCTTCGCGATAATTTCATAAACGCCACGATATATCATGCAGGGCTCACTCCGGAACAACGTGACGTGGCACAGGAACAGTTCAAGCAGGACAATGTGCAGGTGGTATGCGCAACGGTGGCTTTCGGCATGGGAATAGACAAAAGCAACGTGCGTTGGGTGATACATTATAACATGCCCAAGAGCATCGAGAATTATTACCAGGAGATTGGTCGTGCCGGCAGGGACGGCGGACAGGCGGATACAGTGCTTTTCTACTCGCTTTCCGACATTATCCAGCTTTCTCAATTCAGTAAAGAAAGCGGTCAGAAGGAAATCAATGACGACAAGCTAAAGCGCATGCAGGAATATGCCGAGTCAAACGTGTGCAGACGCAGGATTCTGCTCAACTATTTCAGCGAGAATTTTGACCATGACTGCGGTAATTGCGACGTATGCGAAAACCCACCCAAAAAGTTTGACGGAACAAGATACATCCAAATGGCACTTAGCGCCGCCAAGCGCACCCGGGAGAAAGCACGTATTTCCACTATCATAGAAATACTCAAAGGTATGAAGTCGCCAACGGTAGTCAGCAACAACTATCACATCCTGCCTACTTTCGGCGTGGGCAAAAACCTTGGCACACGCGATTGGCAGGACTATATACTGCAAATGCTTCAGATGGGGTTTATCGAGATTGTTTATGACGAGAACAACCGTGTGGCAGTCACACAAAGCGGCTCAGACGTGCTCTTCGGCAGAAAGACAGCCGAACTGTGTATCATCGACCGCGAGGCGGACACCCGTTCTGTGAAGAAAAAACGGATACAGCTCATCATACCACAGTTCAGTTCTCCTGAATCGGCAGGTGAGCAGTCTTACATTGAGGACAAGAACCTGTTTGAAGCCCTGCGAAAGTTGCGCCGCCAGTGTGCTGACGAGGAGGGATTCCCTGCATATATAGTATTCAGCGACAAGGTGTTGCATAGCCTTGCCTCGATAAAACCCCGCACGCTTGACGCATTTTCTGACATTCCTGGAATAGGGGAACACAAAACGCAGAAATACGGTCCGCGTTTTGTGACGCTAATCAAGAGATTCAGTTGAGATAGATAGTCCTGTCGTCAATCTCAGCTGCTCTCAATGCCATCTTGCGCTCGATACATGTGCCGCAAGTGCCGCAATGAGCACTTCCTCCCTTGTAGCACGACCATGTCTCGCTATAGTCAATACCGAGTTCCTTTCCTATCTTGGCAATATCAGTCTTGGTGATGTCAGTGTATGGGGCAATTATCTTGAGCTTGTTGTAAGTGCCCGCCTCTGTCGCCTTCGACATGTATTCCACAAAACCTGGAGTGCAGTCGGGGTAAATGGCATGGTCGCCCGCATGATTTGCAATATACACTGAATTAAGTCCGTGGGATTCTGCAAATCCCGCAGCTATTGACAGCATGATACCGTTGCGGAATGGTACAACAGTGGATTTCATGTTTTCATCGTTGTATTTTCCGTCGGGCACTGCGTCAGCACCCTCAAGAAGCGAACTCTTGAAGTGCTTGTGCATAAATCCAAGGTGTATGGTGTAATGCTTGATTTTCAGTCGTCTGCAGTGGAGTTTGGCAAATGGTATTTCCCTCATGTTATGGTTGCTGCCATAATCGAAGGAAATAGCCATTTTGATTTCGTCCTGAAAGTCGTAGAGCATCGTGATACTGTCCATACCACCACTCAATACAATCAGTCCGTTTTTCATTTTGCGGCAATCATTTCAATTTCCACTAAAGCCCCCTTGGGCAGGTCTCTCACGGCGAAAGCCGAGCGAGCAGGGAAAGGCTCGCAGAAGAATGAGGCATAAACCTCGTTCATATCGGCAAAATCAGCAATGTCAGCAAGCAGGACGGTGGTCTTAACCACGTTGGCAAGCGTGCATCCAGCCTCTTCGAGGATTGCCTTTGCATTGAGTATCGACTGGCGTGTCTGTTCCTTTATTCCTCCTTCGGGAAAAGCTCCTGTGGCAGGATTGATTGGCAACTGTCCGGAGGCGAAAACAAACCCTCCGGCTTCGATGGCCTGGCTATATGGTCCGATAGCTGCAGGCGCCTTAGATGTGATTATTGCTTTCATCATTCTATATCTATGATAATTTTCTATTTCAGCGCAAAGTTACGTCTTTTTTACGACTTTAGCAAAAATGTAGTGTATATTTAAGCTATTTTCTATTAATTTTAGGCATTTTGATTACGCAGGCGCAAAAAATATATAAAATATGTGGCAAATCTTTGTGTAATTCAGCAAAAATGACTAACTTTGCTCTCGCAATGGAATTATGATTGTATTTACATATTTACATATTTAAAAAAAGGTATTATGACAATTGAAAATTTTAACTTTGCCGGTAAGAAGGCAATTGTGCGTGTGGACTTCAATGTGCCACTGAACGAGAATGGTATTGTAACCGATGAGACCCGAATCAAGGGTGCTCTTCCCACTTTGAAGAAGGTGCTTGCCGATGGCGGTGCTCTGATTATGATGAGCCACATGGGTAAGCCGAAGGGCAAGGTGAAGAAGGAGCTTTCACTTTCTCAGATTGTTAAGAATGTTAGCGATAACCTCGGTGTTGAGGTTAAGTTCGCAGCTGATTGCGCCAATGCCGACGCTGAGGTTGCCGCACTGCAGCCAGGAGAGGCATTGCTTCTGGAGAACCTCCGCTTCTATCCAGAAGAAGAAGGTAAGCCCGTTGGTGTTGAAAAGGGTACTCCCGAGTTTGACGAGGCCAAGAAGGAAATGAAGTCACGTCAGAAGGACTTCGCCAAGAAACTTGCTTCTTACGCTGACTGCTACGTGATGGACGCTTTCGGTACTGCTCACCGCCGCCATGCTTCTACAGCCGTTATCGCCGACTACTTCGACGCTGACAACAAGATGCTTGGCTATCTGATGGAGAAGGAAGTAAATGCAGTTGACAATGTGCTCAACAATATCAAGCGTCCGTTTGTTGCCATCATGGGCGGTTCCAAGGTGTCTTCTAAGATTGGCATCATCGAGAACCTTCTTGGCAAAGTGGATAAGCTCATCCTCTGCGGTGGCATGACTTACACCTTTTCAAAGGCTCATGGCGGCGAGATTGGCGACTCTATCGTAGAGCTTGACAAACTTGACGTAGCTCTTGGAGTTGAGAAGATGGCTGCTGAGAAGGGCGTTGAGCTTGTTCTAGGTACCGACTCTGTATGCTGCACAGGCTATGACTTCAAGACTTTCTCAGTAAAGGAAGGTGCCCAGATTAAGGTATTCCCGTCTAACGCTATCGAGGCAGGTTGGGATGGTCTTGACGCAGGTCCTGAGAGCCGTGCGAAGTTTGCCGCCGCAATCGAGGGTGCAAAGACAATCCTTTGGAACGGTCCTGCAGGATGTTTCGAGTGCGAGGAGTTCACACCAGGTTCACGTGCCATCGGCGACGCTATCGCCAAGGCAACTGCAGAGGGTGCTTTCTCACTCATCGGCGGTGGTGACTCAGTGGCTTGTGTGAACAAGTTCGGTCTTGCCGACAAGGTGTCTTACATCTCTACCGGTGGTGGTGCACTGCTTGAGGCAATCGAAGGAAAGGTTCTTCCGGGAATCGCTGCTATCAAGGGTGAGTAATAAAAAAAATAAGATGGCGATTAAGCATAACACTTAATCGCCATCTTTTTTAATTTTTGTTACCTTTCCTGCTCCAGTCCTTAAGCTTCGCGCGGTGGAACTTGTCCTCTGCATTCAGCACCATCATCACCTTGCATGGCGATATGGCATCGAGCATCTTGTTGTGATAAGTTTGCTGAAGTTTTTTCATGTCGAGGTCAATCTTGTCTCTCTGCTTCACAGCATTGCGGCAGTCACTCTCATTTTTCGGACATTTCTGGTGCAGTTGTTTTAACTTGTCAAAATACAATCTTTGTTTTCCGTACATTTCCCTCATAATGGGGAATAACTTGTTACATTCCTGCGGGGTAAGGTCAGCCTCTGAGGCAATGAACTTCTCAAGTTCAGCTACAAACCGCTCCTGTGAAAGTCGTTTGCCTGGGCGTCCGTTACCTTGTGCATTGATGCCCAGACTAAATGTCAGAAACATCAGAAACAAAACTACTATATTATTTACCTTCATTTTTATTAAAAAGCTTAATTAGTCAATATCATTCACTGATACATGCATAGATGTCACCATTGTCAAGCATTGCACAGTCGAGATAGTCATCCACATACTGGTCGTGCACATTGTTGCTCTCCGCCGTTGTCGCCTCCTGTCTTTGCACTTCAGAATTCTGCCAAATAAGGTATCCTCCGAAACAGACAGCTATTACACATGCGGCATAGAGTAGGGGGCGAAGTCTTGCCAAAAGCTTTATTCCGCGCCCTTTCGATGAGATCGTCCTGACTGAGGTTGTCTCCATTTCGGGCAACTGGGCCATGAAGTCTGAGGCAAAATTGTCGAAATAGCCCTCCGGGGTCTTGAATGGATTCTTTTTGTTCATAATTCTTTCTGTTTTTTTTGTTTGACGTATGACATATATAAAGGTTTAATCATTAGACTTGAAAAAATCCTTTATTTTGTTAACGGCGATATGGTATGAAGCCTTTAACGCTCCTTCCGATGTGTTGAGCATCTTGCTTATATCCGAGTATTTCATCTCGTCGTAGTATCTCAGTAAAAAAACGGTTTTCTGCACGTCGGGCAATCTTGATATGGCTTCCTGCAACATTGCCTCAGTCTTGTCGCCGTCAAAATATTCATCGGCCATAAGTCTTTCATGCAATGCTATTCCACTGCTGTCGGTGGTTGAATCGGATGATAATATTGTTAGTGCTTGTTTATGTCTTGTGAAGTCAAGACTTTCGTTTATTGCTATACGGCACAACCAAGTGGCGAGTTGCGAGTCGCCCCTAAAACTGCCTATGGCATTCCATGCCTTCATAAGTGTATTCTGCAAAACGTCGTTGGCATCCTCGTGGAACAACACTATATGCCTAATCTTCCAATAAAGCATTTCGCTATATTGGTTTACCACCATGCCGAATGCCTCTCGCCTTGTGGTGGGGTTGAGCAGCTTTTGCGCTAAGTCTTTGTCATTTGGATATTCCACGTCGTTTTATAGGATAGTCACCTTTCTGACAAAGGTTTTTGTCTTAGCCTGGTTTTCTATCTTGACGATATAGCAACCTTTGTTGACATTCAAATCTACTCTTTGTGAGTTGTTTTCAACCTTTATCTTGATTACTGGTCTTCCTGTGAGGGACACAACCTCCATGGTATATCCTGCGGCACCATTGACAAGCACGGACGAACCCTGCACATTGACGGAGATTCTGTTTTCCTCCACCATTGTCTGCCCGTTGTCCGCCACAGCCTCAAAATTGCTTGCCTTAGTAGGCAGTACACCAATGGTAATTGCGGCCAAAACGGTTATTATGATAGTTTTCTTCATCATATTTAGTCTTATTTTTGCTGCAAAGATACGATTTTTATTGTGTTCCGCAAAACTTTTAATATTAAAAAATGTTGAATTGCGCATTTTCTGTTGCCAATTCCGTATTTGGAAACAAATTTCTGGCCTCTTCAAGAAGTGTGTCCTCGTTTTTGTACCTCTGCGAGAAGTGTCCTATGATAAGTTTTCCCACTCCGGCGTCCTTGGCGGTCATTGCAGCCTCGACAGCAGTGGAGTGGTAGTGTTTCTCCGCCCTTGCCTGGTCGTCGGCAGAATAAGTTGCCTCATGGTAAAGGCAATTCACACCCTTCACCATTTCCGCTATGCGCGGGTTGTAGCGAGTGTCGCTGCAGTAGGCGTACGAGCGTGGTGCCTCTGCCGGTGTCGTGAGCCTTGCGGCAGGTATGACCTCACCTTCGGGAGATACCCAGTCGATACCATTCTTTATATTGTTAATCTGGCTCGTCGGTATGCCGTACATGTCAATCATGTCTCGCCTTATGTGTGGCAATGCGGGCTTCTCCCTGAAAAGGAATCCGCAGCATGGCACCCGGTGGTTGAGCGGGATGGTGCTGACATTTAGACTTCTGTCATCGTAAATCACCTCGCTTGATGCCGGGTTGATAGGGTGATAAACCACATCGTACTCTATCCTCTGGCAGAAGAAATCGAGTTCCCTTTTGAACAGCTCCTCGTATTCGGCCGACGCGAAGACGTGGAGTGGGGCAGTTCTTCCCAGCATGCCAAACGACGAGATCATGCCGAGCAACCCCAGGCAGTGGTCACCATGCAGATGCGATATGAATACGTGTCCCAACTTGGTGAATCTTATCTTCGAGCGTCTGAGTTGCAGCTGAGTACCTTCGCCACAGTCAACCATAAATTGCTTTCCGCGCATTTCGACTATCTGTGACGAAGGGTTATGCCTCATTGTGGGAAGTGCGCTTCCGCATCCCAGAATATATATCTTAAATGGTTCCATTCTACTTATTTTGCCCGTCCGTATTCAAATAAGTCGTCTTTGTCGTGGAATATGAGCGAGTCGGCGTCCAGCTTGTCAATGGTGTACCATGCCGTCTCTTCCTGGTCTCCGCCTCCTTCCCTTACGAGGTTAAGCTCCAGTTTTCCGTCAACGATTTTCCATGTCTTGTAATTGTTTGAAGTCTGTCGCACACTCTCGGCCACACCGCCGTCCTTGATACATATTCCTACCTCATCGCTGCCGTCAATCGGGTTGGGCATCATCCATGTGCCCATAAGCACCGACTCGTTGATTACAATCTTTACCCGCTTGTGGTCGGGCGAGACGAGTATGGCAAGACGGTCGCCAGGGGCATAGTTGCCAAACACCTGGTTGTTCTCCCTTGCCTCCTCGATGTTAAGGTTGAGCGTGTCGCCCATGTCAGTGATTAACTGCAGGCTGTTCATGGCGGCATTCTCCCCACATAGTCCGAACACTGTCACGTCCTTGATTTTCGAACTGTCAACTATGGTGGTGTCGGATACCACCGTTGTCTGCTGTTGCTGCTTGTTGCCACAAGCCGCAAACGACATACCTGCAATGGCGCCAAGCGCCAGATACGCTAATTTCTTCATAATGTTTTTGTTTTTATGTTAATTCTATTTTCTTTGCCTCATTCCATAGCTTTTCCATCTCATCAAGTGTCATCTCTGTGAGCGGCCTGCCCTTCTTGATGCTGTGCTGCTCGATGTAGTTGAATCGGCGTATGAACTTGCTGTTGGTCAATTCCAGTGCCGTGTCAGGGTTAAGGTGGTAGAGTCTTCCGGCATTAATCACGCTGAATAGGAAGTCGCCCAGCTCCTGAGTTGATTTCTCCTTGTCGCCACGTCGCAATTCCTCCTCGAGCTCGCCCAGTTCCTCTTTTACCTTCGCCCACACGTCGCCCTTGTCTTCCCAGTCAAACCCCACGTTGCGCGCCTTGTCCTGTATGCGGTAGGCCTTGATGAGCGAGGGCAGAGCAGCCGGCACTCCAGCGAGTACACTCTTGTTGCCGTCCTTCTCCTTTAGCTTTATCTGTTCCCAGTTCTCAATCACCTGTTGGGCGGTCTTAGCTTCCTGCATACCTCCGTTTTCGTTTTTGTTTTCGTTATCGGGAACGTATGGCAGTGGTTTGGGTTCGGGCTTGCCCACCTGCGAGGGATGATATACGTGGGGATGGCGGAAGATGAGTTTGTCGGTCAGTTTGTCACAAACGTCGGCTATGTCAAACTGCTCTTTCTCGTCTCCAATCCTTGCGTAAAAGCAAACGTGCAGCAGCACGTCTCCCAGTTCCTTGCATATATTCGCCGTGTCGTCCTTCATGAGGGCGTCAGCCAGCTCGAAGGTCTCTTCGATGGTGTTGGGACGCAGGCTCTCGTTGCTCTGTTTCCTGTCCCATGGACAATTCTCCCTTAACGTGTCAAGAACGTCCAAAAGTCGGCCGAAAGCGGCCATTTTTTGCTCTTTTGTATGCATTTTCTTGTCTAAAACATAAATAATTTCTGCAAAAGTACAAATTTTCCACGAATTTTTAGTAATTTTGCCACGTTTTTTTATAGGATTTAAATATTTAACATAAAAAATAATGGAACTACAAAGCAAATACGACCCCAAAGAAGTGGAGTCGAAGTGGTATCAGTACTGGATAGACAACAAACTTTTCAGCAGTAAGCCCGACGGGCGCGAACCATACACCATAGTGATTCCGCCGCCTAATGTTACCGGTGTGCTCCACATGGGACACATGCTCAACAACACTATTCAGGACATTCTTGTAAGACGTGCCCGTATGGAGGGCAAGAACGCTTGTTGGGTGCCGGGCACCGACCATGCTTCTATCGCTACCGAGGCCAAGGTGGTGAAGCGTCTCGCCGAAAAGGGCATAAAGAAGCATGACCTCTCGCGTGACGAATTCCTCAAGCATGCTTGGGACTGGACTCACGAGCATGGAGGCATTATCCTCAAACAGCTCCGCCGCCTCGGTGCCTCCTGCGACTGGGACCGCACCGCCTTCACAATGGACGAAACCCGATCGAAGAGTGTCATCAAGGTATTTGTTGACCTCTACAACAAGGGGCTCATATACCGTGGCTTGCGCATGGTAAACTGGGACCCCAAGGCACAGACCGCCCTCAGCAATGAGGAGGTGGTGTATAACGACGAGCAGTCAAAACTCTACAACCTCAGATATTATGTAGCTCCAGAATGCGATTGCTCTGACGTGGAGAATGCAGCTGATGGCAATGTCATCCATAAGGACGAGAAAGGATATTATGCCGTAGTCGCCACCACCCGTCCCGAAACCATAATGGGCGACACCGCCATGTGTATCAACCCTAAGGATCCCAAGAACCAGTGGCTTAAGGGCAAGAAGGTGGTTGTGCCTCTCGTGGGGCGCGTCATCCCCGTCATCGAAGACCGCTATGTGGATATCGAGTTCGGTACGGGATGCCTAAAGGTAACTCCTGCCCACGACACCAACGACTATATGCTCGGCAAGACGCATAACCTCGAGACCATCGATATCTTCAACCCCGACGGTACAATATCCGCCGAGTCGCCCCTCTATGTGGGGATGGACCGCTTCGACTGCCGCAAGCAGATTGCCCGCGACCTTGAGGAGGCTGGTCTGATGGAGCGTGTGGAGGATTACAATAATAAGGTTGGATATTCTGAGCGAAATCCCGACACCGCTATCGAGCCGCGTCTATCTCTGCAGTGGTTCCTCAAGATGCAGCATTTTGCCGACATAGCACTGCCTCCCGTTGTCAACGGCGAAATGAACTTCTATCCGGCCAAGTATAAGGCTACTTACAAGAACTGGTTAGAGAACATCCAGGACTGGTGCATCTCGCGACAGCTGTGGTGGGGACACCGCATTCCGGCCTATTATTACGGCGACGAGCAGTTTGTTGTGGCAGAGACAGCCGAGGAAGCACTCGAGCTTGCACGCAAGCAGAGCGGAAATCCTGACCTTAAGGCAGAAGACCTGCGCCAGGACGATGATGCCCTCGACACATGGTTCTCGTCATGGCTTTGGCCGATTTCACTGTTCGACGGCATAAACAATCCCGGTAACGAGGAAATCAACTATTACTATCCCACAAGCGACCTCGTCACCGCTCCGGATATTATTTTCTTCTGGGTGGCACGTATGATTATGGCCGGTGAGGAATACATGGGTAAGTTCCCGTTCAAGAACGTCTATTTCACTGGTATCGTGCGCGACAAGCTGGGCCGAAAGATGAGCAAGAGCCTCGGCAACTCGCCCGACCCAATCGAACTGATTGAAAAATACGGTGCCGACGGTGTGCGCATGGGCTTGATGCTCGCAGCCCCTGCTGGCAACGACATCCTTTACGATGATGCGCTTTGCGAACAAGGCCGCAACTTCAACAATAAGATTTGGAACGCTTTCCGTCTGGTGAAGGGCTGGGAAGTGGCAGATATTGAGCAACCTGAGCACAGCCGCCTGGCAGTGCAGTGGTTCGACAATGTGCTCCGCAGCACCGAGGCTGAGGTGAAGGACTTGTTCTCAAAATTCCGCCTCAACGAAGCCTTGATGGCTATCTACCGCCTGTTCTGGGAGGAATTCTCTGCTTGGTATCTCGAAGCAGTGAAGCCAGCCTACCAGCAGCCTATCGACCGCGCCACTATGGACGCTACGCTCCGTTTCTTCGACAGTCTGCTCCGCTTGCTCCACCCATTCATGCCATTCATCACCGAAGAGCTGTGGCAGCACATCGATGAGCGCAAAGATGGCGAGAGCATCATGTATGCGCCTATCAACCTGACTCCCGCCGAGGCCGACACCGATTTGCTGAAGGCGATGGACGAGGCAAAAAGCATCATTTCTGGCGTGCGCAACGTGCGCTTGAGCAAGAACATTCCTCAAAAGCAGCCTATGAATCTGATGATTGTGGGCAAATGGACCAATCCTTTCAAGAGCATCGTGGAAAAACTCGGCGGTCTGGAAAGCATCACCGACGCTGATGCCAAAGACCCAGCCGCAGCAAGTTTCATGGTGGGCACCACTGAATACTGTGTGCCACTGGAAGGTGCCATCAATGTGGAAGAGGAAATCAAGAAGCTCCAAGCCGAACTCGACTACGCTATCGGATTCTTGAAGAGCGTGGAGAAGAAGCTTAGCAACGAGCGTTTTGTTGCCAACGCCCCAGAGGCTGTGGTGGCAGCCGAGCGCAAGAAGCAAGCCGATGCCCAATCGAAAATCAAAACCCTCGAAGAAAGCATCGCCGCCCTCAAAAAGTAAACTCACACATCACCCATAACGCAAAGATAGCCGCCCCACCACAGGCGGCTATCTTTTTTCCTCCCCCACACTTTATATGGGGCTAAAGCTCACACAGATCCCGCTCTCACTGATTTTGCTTTTGATGATGTCAAATCT
>JALERP010000171.1 GCA_022764085.1 Prevotella sp. | reverse complement strand
ATGAAGAAAGACATTATACTTTGCGGTGTGGGAGGACAAGGTATTCTCTCCATCGCCACAATCATAGGCGAGGCCGCCACAAAGGCCAATATCAACCTTAAGCAGGCGGAGGTGCACGGAATGAGCCAGCGAGGCGGCGACGTGCAGTCGAACCTGCGCCTATCGACCGACACCATCTACAGTGACCTCATTCCGCAGGGAGGTGCCGATGTGATCATCTCTATGGAACCGATGGAGGCACTGCGCTATCTGCCTTACCTGGCCAAGGACGGAGTGATAGTGACAAGCAACAAGCCATTTATCAATATCCCCAACTACCCCGAGGAGCAGGCTCTATTCGACGAACTCAACGCACTGCCTAACAAGGTGGTGATGCTCGACATAGAGGCAGTGGCAAAGGATGCCGGTTCGGCACGCTCGGCCAACGTGGTGTTGCTGGGTATGGCGGCAAAATACATTGAGATTCTGTCTTCTGAGGCTCTTCGTGATGCCGTTGCCACTATCTTCGCGCGCAAGGGCGAGGCTGTGGTGGAGGCCAACCTCAAGGCGTTTGACATGGGAGCACTGTGATATATAATAAACACAGAGACACAGAGGAACAGAGTTCTTTCTCTCTGTTTCTTTGTGAAACTTATAATTAATATCTCCGTGCCTCTGTGTTCAATATAAAATAAGAAAATGTACAGAAAAGAATTACCCGACTGGAAATCGGAATACCTCGACCCGCAATTAGAGACGATGTCGAGGGAGGAAATAGAAAGACTGCAAGTGGAACGTCTGAGAGCCACCGTTAAGCAATGCATGAACAATCCCGTGTATCGCGAACGATTGGAAAAGGCGGGAGTGGGACCTGAGAGCATCACATCTGTGGATGACATAAGGCGTATCCCGTTTACAACAAAACAGGACCTGCGCGACAACTATCCCTTCGGACTGGCATCGGTGCCTCTGACGGAATGTGTGCGTCTGCACTCTTCATCAGGCACTACCGGCAATCCCACCGTCATCCTGCATACACAGAAGGACCTCGACGAATGGGCTAACCAGGTGGGACGTAACCTGTGGATGGTGGGCCTGCGTCCTGATGACATATTCCAGAACTCATCCGGCTATGGCATGTTCACCGGCGGACTGGGATTCCAATATGGTGCAGAGCGCATCGGCATGCTCACCATTCCAGCAGCTGCAGGCAACTCGCTCAGACAGATTAAGTTTATGACCGACTTCGGTACTACTGCCGTACATGCCGTGCCGTCGTACGTCACCCGTCTGCATGAGGTGATGGTGGAACAGGGCATCGACCCGCGCAAGGATACAAAACTGAGAGTGCTTGCCATCGGTGCCGAACCTCATTCAGAGGAGCAGCGCAAGCGCATCGAGGAGATGATGGGCGTGAAAGCATACAACTCATTCGGCATGTCGGAGATGTGCGGTCCCGGTGTGGGATTCGAGTGCAAGGAGCAGAACGGTCTCCACTTCTGGGAGGACTATTATATCGTGGAGATTGTAAACCCGGAGACACTTGAGCCTGTACCCGACGGCGAAATAGGAGAGTTGGTGCTCACCACATTGTGCCGTGAAGCAATGCCGCTGTTGCGCTATCGCACGCGTGACCTTACAAGGGTGTTGGGACGCTCGTGTCCATGCGGACGCAACCATGTGCGCCTCGACCGTATGCGCGGACGCTCCGACGACATGATGGTGCTGCGCGGAGTGAACATCTTCCCGATTCAGATTGAGAAGATACTGATGCAGTTCAAGGAACTCGCCAACAACTATCTCATCACCCTCACCACCGACGAGAACAACGACAACATGACGGTAGAAGTAGAACTCGAACAGCTCTTCACCGACGACTACCAGCGCTTGACGGCATTGCAGAAGTCTATCACTCGGGCACTGAAGGACGAAATCCTCCTCACCCCGATTGTCAAGCTCGTGCCCAAGGGCACTCTACCAGTGAGCGAGGGCAAAGCAGTGAGAGTGGTGGACAAGAGAACGGTTTACAAGTAATGAGGGATTATGAATTATTTGGCACGGATTAACACAGCTTTTTTATAAAAGGCACGGCTGGGCTACGCATAATAATTGGCTAATTATGTATTATGCTATACTAAAGTATAGACACGGCTCGTTAGCGTTGGGACAAACTAAGCCGTGGATTTCCGTGCCTAAAAAAATAAAAATTAATAATTAAGAATTTAAAAAATGACAATAAAACAATTATCTATTTTTATCGAGAACAGGAGCGGTGCTCTGCTCAGGATTCTCGAGATGCTGAGAGACAACGGCATCAACATCGTCGTGAGTACTTTGGGCGACACCGACGGATTCGGTATCTATCGCCTTATATGCAGCGACACAGAGAAGGCATTCAAGATGCTTCGCGATAAGAACATCTCTGCCACGATAACCAATGTGTATGCCATCCGACTGCCCGACAATAAACCGGGTGCGGCTGCCGACGTGGTGGCTAAGATTACCAAGTCGGGCGTGGGCATCAAGTATATGTACTCGTTTATGTTCGGCGGACACGGCATTGTTGTCTTCCGTGCCGACAGCAACGACAAGGCTGAGGAAGTGATGATGCTCGAAAAACTGGACTATATCACAGAGACTGAACTCAAGGACGTGTAACAGCGTCCTTGCACCAATAACGATTTTTTCTATTTTATTAAACCAAAACATACCGATGAGGAAGATCTTCATTACCTTCGCTGCTTTACTGATATCTATGAGTACTATAGCGGAAACAACAGAGACAGATTTTGTCGCAGAGACACAGGATATCAATGACGGAAAGGACCTTAACTATTGGACCAAGGAACTGGCCTCGCGAGTGAAGGTGCGCGGTTATGCACAGGCGGGATATACCGCCAATCTGCCCGAGGAGGGCGAGAAGAGGAACTCCTTCGACATGAAGCGTGTCGTACTGATGGTGGGCGCGGAAATAACGCCCGAGTTCTATGCTTTCTTTATGCATGAGTTCAAACTAAAGGACATGCAGGAGTATTATCTCGAATACCGGCCGTCGAAGGCTTTCAAACTGCGCTTCGGACAGTCGAAAATTGAATACACTATGGAGAACCCTATGTCGCCATGCGTTTTGGAGAGCATAGGCCCAATGGCTCAGGGCGTATTCTGGCTTTGCGGATACGACCCGCTTATTGGCAATCCTGCCGGACGCGACATGGGACTGATGGTGTATGGCGACCTCTTCAACGACAAGCTGGGATATGTGCTTGAGGTGGTGAACGGCGGACAGACAAATGCCGCAGACCGTGACAACCGCAAGAACGTGATTGGCAAACTGGAATTCAAACCTGTGCCAAACCTACGTCTGTCGGTATCGGGACAAATTGGTTACGGTACTGCCGTGGCTGACTCGAAATACAACCCTACGGTGAGGGAGGGTGATATCTACCGCCAGAACCGTTATGCCGCAGGTGCTGAATGGAAATCAAAGACTACAGGCAACGACTTCTACAAAAACCGCTGCGCTATGGTGCGCACTGAGGTGCTCGGTGGCAAGGACGGCGGATGCAAGAGCTTTGGTGCATACATCTCATCCTCTATCCCACTCTACAAGGGTCTCGACCTCGTATGGATGGCTGACTATATGAACTACAACACCGACATGGGATTGAAGAAGACTAATCTCATGGCTGGCGTGCAATATTGGATATTCAAAAGATGCCGCCTGCAGGCACAATATACCTACAGTGCGCGAAGCACCGCAATGAAAGCACTTGAGGGGGCTAATCAAAGTATTATCCAAACGCAGATACAAGTGGCGTTTTAATGATTAATTAGGAATTAGGAATTAGGGATTAGGAATTATGTTTATAAAGATATTATTGACAATAATCTTCCTCTGCATTACTGTGGCAGTAGGAGTATATTCGAGGAAACAGGCAAAGTCGGTGGACGGCTTTGTTCTCGGTGGTCGTTCGGTTGGTCCTTGGCTCACGGCATTTGCCTATGGCACATCTTATTTCTCGGCAGTGGTGTTCGTTGGCTACGCCGGACAGTTTGGATGGAAATACGGTTTGTCGGCATCATGGATTGGTGTGGGCAATGCCATCATCGGTTCATTGTTGGCATGGATAGTGCTTGGAAGGCGCACCAAACTGATGACACAGCATATACAGAGCCGCACCATGCCCGACTTCTTCGGCACGCGCTATAACGACGAGTGGCTTCGCGTAGTGGCATCCATCATCGCCTTCGTGTTCCTTATTCCATATACCGCAGGCGTGTATATGGGAATATCCAAACTCTTTGAGATGGGATTCGGCATACCCTACGAGTATTGCGCCATCATCATGGCATTGCTCACTGCCGTATATGTCATCCTCGGTGGATATAAGGCCACTGCCATCAACGACTTCATCCAGGGCATCATCATGCTCTTTGGTATAACTACTGTTATCGCCGTTGTGCTCAACAGTCAGGGCGGACTCATTGAGGCGGTGAACAAAATGGGCGAGGCTGTACCGACGGCACACGACCTGGAGGACAAGTCGGGACTATTCGCCAATTTCCAGGCGGGCGACTTTGCCTCTTGGTTCGGCCCCGCACCACTTAGTTTGCTTGGTGTGGTAGTCTTGACATCTCTCGGTACTTGGGGACTTCCGCAAATGGTGGGTAAGTTCTACTCCATCACCGATGAGTCGGCCATCCGCCGCGGCACCATCATCTCCACCATCTTCGCCCTCGTGGTGTCGGGTGGATGTTATTTCCTTGGCAGTTTCGGTCGCCTTTTCCCCGAACCGGCATTTAGCATCGCCAAGCATAAGTATGCCTACGACAGTATCGTGCCCTCTATGCTCGAGACCTTGCCCGACGTACTCATCGCCCTCGTGGTGTTGCTTGTTCTATCGGCATCAATGTCAACATTGGCGTCGCTCGTCCTCACATCATCATCCACAATGACTCTCGACCTTATCTATCGCGACAAGAAATCAATGGACGGCGAGGTGGAAGGCGGCGAGATTGACGATGTTGTGGCTGAGAAGATTGAGCGCCGCAAGGTTGTTGTGATGCGCGTTCTGATAGTATTCTTCATCGTTCTCTCACTTATGATTGCACTCAATCCCCCACAGTTTATCGCTCAGTTGATGGGTATCTCATGGGGTGCCCTCGCCGGTGCCTTCCTTGCCCCGTTCATGCTGGGACTCTACTGGAAGGGTGTCACACGTCTTGCTGTATGGGCATGCTTCGTATGGGGTGTGGGATTGACGGTCGTTAACATGATGCTCGGCAACGCCCTTATGAATCCCATCGACTGCGGTGCCGTGGCAATGGTGGGCGGTTTCATCGTTGTGTTCGTCGTAAGTCTTGTCACTCCGAAGATGAACAAGGAATGCGTTGAGAGCATATTTAAGTGCTACAGGTAGAATTAAGAGTTAAGAGTTAAGAATTAAGAGTTATTGTATTGAGATTATGGATTTACAGGAATTTTTGAACGAAGGCGACCGCTTTGCAGCTACCAACGGTATGCAACTCACTGAGGTGCGCGAGGGTTATGCCAGGGCGGAGATGAAGGTGGAGGCACGCCATCTCAATGCTGCGGGAGTGTGTCAGGGTGGAGCGTATTTCACCCTTGCCGACCTTGCCTTTGCAGCAATCACCAACTCTCACGGCAATATCACGCTCGGCATACAGAACTCCATCATCTTCCTGCAATCGGCTCATGAGGGTGACACTCTCATTGCCGAGGCCGAGGAGACATTCAATCATCATCGCCTCCCATTCTGCGAGATACGGGTGAGCAACCAGCTAGGCGAACTCGTATGCATAGTCACTGGGTCGGCATACAGAACCAATAAAGAGTTAAGAATTAAAAATTAAGAATTAAGAGTTAAGAGTTAATAATTAAGAATTAATAATTCAATTATAACAATGCTATCTTTCTCCTCCCCTCGGAGAGGTTGGGAGGGGGCTAATACTTATACCACTATGATTTTAAACAGAGCAATGGAATGTATGGACCGTGAGTCCATGAGAAAGCTTCAGACCGAGCGTCTGATTGCTACAGTGAAGAGATGTTATGAGAAGGTGCCCTTCTATCGCCGCAAGATGGATAAGATGGGAATCAAACCCGAAGACATCAAGTCGATCGACGATATCCATCGTCTGCCATTCACTACAAAGCATGACCTGAGAGATGAATATCCCTTCGGACTTCAGGCAGTGCCCCAGAGCGAGGTGGTGCGCATCCACGCCTCATCGGGAACAACAGGAAAGCCCGTAGTTGGCACATACACCAAGAACGACATTGCCATGTGGGCTGAAGGTGCCGCACGCGTTATGGCAGCCGGTGGCGTGGGCAAGGGTGACATCGTACAGGTGAGCTATGGATATGGATTGTTCACTGGTGGACTCGGTGCACATGAGGCAGCCGGACTCCTCGGTGCTGTGCAGTTGCCTACATCTGCCGGTAACTCAGAGAAGCAGATTATGCTTATGAAGGACTTCGGTTCTACGGTGCTCTGCTGCACTCCTTCATACGCTCTCCACCTTGCCGAGGTAATCGAAAAGAGTGAGACGGTGAACAAGGAAGACCTCAAACTAAAGGTGGGATTCTTCGGTGCCGAACCATGGACTGAGGGTATGCGCAAGGAACTGGAAGAGCGTCTTGGTATCAAGGCTATCGACATCTATGGACTGACAGAAATGTGCGGACCTGGAGTTGGCGGCGAGTGCGAGTTCCAGAATGGCACTCACCTCTGGGAGGACATGTTCTTCCCCGAAATCATCAATCCCGACACCCTCGAACCATGCGAGCCGGGTGAGTTCGGCGAACTTGTCTTCACATCGCTTTGCAAGGAGGCTATGCCTATCCTCCGCTACCGTACACGCGACCTCACACGCCTTATCTACGACAAGTGTGAGTGCGGACGCACGGCTGTGCGCATGGACCGCATCCTCGGCCGCTCTGATGATATGATGATTATCCGTGGCGTAAACGTGTTCCCAAGTCAGATAGAGACATGCCTCACAGAGTTCCCCGCATTCACTCCGCAGTATTTCATCACTGTGGATAGAAAGAACAACGAGGATACCTTCGACCTCGACGTCGAACTGCGCAGCGAGTACTTCTCGCCCAACCCATCGAAGCAGATGCCATATATCAAACCCCTCTACGACCGTATTGTGTCTATGGTGGGCATCAAACCGAATATCCATATCAAGGAACCCGGACAAATCCAGCGCTCCATCGGTAAGGCAAAGCACGTCAATGACAAGAGAAACTTTAAGAATTAAGAGTTAAGAGTTAAGAATTAAGAGTTAAGAATTAAGAAATATTGCTTCTGCACATCATTAATGCCATAACATATTCTCTTAATTTTTAATTCTTAACTCTTAATTCAAACCGTTATTTATCAAAGAAAACATGAAAACACCTTTAAATTATAATATAGTGACCGAGGCTATCGAACAGATGGGCCTCGGCGACTTCTCTGAAGCTACAATACGCGACATTCAGAGCCTGTCGAGAATATTGGAAGAGAAGACCGGCGAAACGGTGATACACCTCGAAATGGGAGTGCCAGGCCTCAAACCATCGGACATCGCAATGAAAGCCGAACAGGAGGCTCTCGCCAACGGTTGCGCCACTATCTATCCTCCCAACGGCGGTATTCCGCGCATCAAAAAGGCAGCATCAGAATTCGTGAAGGCTTTCATCGGAGTGGATATCGACCCTCTGTGCTGCATACCTACAACAGGATCGATGCAGGGAACGTTTGCCGCATTCACCATCTGGCATCATGCCTTCACCGCCAACGAGAAGGGCGAACCGACTATTCTCTTCATCAATCCCGGATTCCCCGTGCAGACCACCCAATGCGAGGTGATTGGCATTAGGCATATCGGACTTGATGTACACAGTTATCGTGGTGACGCCCTTATCGACAAGATTGAGGAGATAGTGCAGCAGGAGAACATCTGCGGTATTGTGTATAGCAACCCCAACAACCCATCGTGGGTATGCTTCAACGAGCACGAACTGGAGGGCATCGGTCGGCTCGCCACGCAGTATGACTTCATTGTACTTGAAGACCTTGCATACTTTGCCATGGACTTCCGTCGCGACCTCTCCCACCCCTACCAGGCTCCCTATCAAGCCACAGTGGCACGCTATACCGACAACTACATGCTGTCGGTGTCGGGTTCCAAGGCATTCTCGTATGCAGGTCAGCGCATCGGAGTGAGTTGCATAAGCAACAAGCTCTATCACCGTGTCTTCGCGCCTTTGCAGGAGAACTTCGGAGTAGGAGAGTTTGGTAATTTCTTTGCCAACCGACTGATGTACACCTTCTCAAGCGGTACTACGCACAGTGTGCAGCATGCCATGGCGGCACTCATGGAGGCGGCATGTAGCGGAGCATATAACTTCCTCGACGACGTAAGGGAATACGGACGAAGGGCAAAGTATATGAAGGACGTGTTGCTCGCCAACGGGTTCTATCTCGTTTATGACAACGACATGGGTGCTCCCCTCGCCGACGGTTTCTACTTCACCGTGCAATATCCCGGCATGAACGACCTCGAGCTCACCCGTGCCCTGATGTACTACGGTATTGCGGTCTATCCCCTCGACACGATGGGAAGCACC
>JALERP010000142.1 GCA_022764085.1 Prevotella sp. | reverse complement strand
CAAGCAGTATGTTGACTATACCTCAGACCGCGACCTTCTCGGCAATCCTCGCTTCCTTGGCTTGAAGGTGGATAACGGATGCTTCGAGACATGGTCAACGGGTGCAATGACTAAGTCAGGCTCTGTAGCCCCCAATGTCCTGTTTGCCGACACCGACGCTGATAATTACAATGGACAGAATTATCCGCACGAAGGTTCTGTGGTGTATCTGCAACCGAGCGGTAAATTGGTATGTAAGAATACTACGGATGAATCGGGTGATGTCAAGCATTACTTCACCGATGCCAATCCTCTGCACCCGGGCTATCTCCTTGCCATGGAGGGCGGCTCGCTCTATGGACAGGGCAACTGGATTGACCTCCGCTATGTTGCTGCCGAAAGAACAATCGGCGGACAGATAGGCGGACAGGACGTAGGACAATATGCCTTACTCTCCCTGCCCTTCGACATGGATTATAGGAGGGCGGGTGACTCACCCGCCACAATGCCCTTCGTCACCAAAACCACCTACGACTCAAACAACAATATCTCTGAGTCAGCGGTAGCTCCATTCGACAGATATGAATACGACGGTGAATCGCGAAGCAATTATAAGTACAGCTTTGCCGAGAGTAATTCAAGTCTCTGGAAATCTCTCGCATCAGAGGATGTGCGCAAGGCAAACGAGGGAATGCTCATCGACCGTGGTCAAGACGCTACTTCAGAGAAACTGCGCTTCACGGCATACGGTGCAACCGTAGCAGACTATCCATATCACGAGTCTGCCGACAAGGACTATGTAACGCTTACACAGTATGACGACCGTGACTCCGATAGCGGCGGTTCCGATTTCACCTCTGTATATAATATGGGATGGAACCTCAAGGGTATGCCTTATCTTATCAGTAACTATCCTGCATATAAGGTGATGGACGACGGAACGTATGCCATGAATGTGCCGCACGTGGTATATACGATGAAGGCTGACGGAAGCTATGACGTGGCGAAGCAGTCGTGGAATTCTTCGTCATGGACACCAGGGTCTTCTTCCTCATCTATAGAGAACACACTCTCGCCCGGCGTAGCCTTCTTCACCCAGACCGCCACGCTCGACCCGACGGAGAACCTCCACTTCGCCCAACTCTTCTATACCTCATCTTCAACACCTAATCCGGCAAATACCCGCTCCGCCTTTGTCATCTCGTTGTCTTCCGCCGAGTATGCAGGCGCAGCCTCTGGGAGCGTGGGCGTCTCGTCCGCGGCCTGTGCGCAGCCCACCGGTAGCATAGACAACACCTCCGATGATTCCTCTTCCTCATTGGTATATACTATAAACCGCGACGGAGCGAAGTTCATGTCCATGAATCCCGCTGTACCCGACATTGCCGTATGCGGAGTTAGTGGCGAGATGATGTCGTTGGTTGGTGCCGCTCCCGTTGAGACGGAGATGTCCGTGGCTACAAGAGTCGGCACGACAGGTCGCTACACCTTCTCGCTCGATAGGAGTGCGGGTGTCTCACCCGCACCCACCGCAGTATGGCTTAAGGATTATCAAACGGGAATTGTAACTAATCTCATGGAAGAGGATTACACCACAGAGATTACCGCGGGCTGCGCACAGGCCGTGGGCGAGACGTCCACGCTCCCAGAGGCATCCGCATCCCCTTTGCTTACTGCAGGGCGATTCTCTGTGACAATTGGCGGCATGCGTCCTGAGTTAGGCGGACAAAATGATGATGTTGCGGGATGGACTATATCCATAAACAGATGTCATATCACAGTATCGGGTCTCTCTACCGATGAAGATGTCCTCTTCTATTCCACCGACGGCATCCTCCGCCATCGTGCCCCGGCGTTCCTCGGCACGTGTGAGGCTGAGCTAACTCCTGGCGTATATGTTGTAAAAGCAGAAGGAAAAAGCAAGGTCATCGGGCTTATGACCCGATGACCGCAGACGTAGAAACCTGCGATAACTATCGCTTAATTTATAGCCAATTTCACCCGGAAAATTGTCCAGTTACCAAAATAAATTTCTCCAACTGGAAAAAAATATTTCTCCAGTTGGAGAAAAATATTTTTCCAACTGGAGAAAATATTTTCCCTATTGGAGGAAATATCGCCCAGTACGGTCGGGATGAACGCCCTGAAAGGGCATCGAGCACATAGCCCAGGGCAGAGCGAAGCGACACCCTGGGTTTGCATGCCGAGGAAGCAGGAACGCCCTGCAAGGGCAAAAGCGCAATGGTTGCAGAGTATAACGCTTTTGCCCTTGCAGGGCGTTTATCGCAATAACATCTAAAAACCCAGGGCGTTGCCCTGGGCTATGCGCTTTTGGGCTTTCAGCCCGAGAATATGCAGTGTTTCACTGCACCTTGTCAATAGTTACAACTTCACCTTGTCAATAGTTACAGCTGCATCCCGTCAAGAATGGCAAGTGTGGTGTTGTCGCTCTTGCTCAATAGGCGTGCCATCTTGCGGATGTCGGCGGGAGTGAGCTGCTTTAGGGCAGCGGCGGGGGTGAGGGCATCGTCGGTGTTGTATTGTATGTTCTGCATGATGGCTTGCATCCAATAGTCGTTGGTGCCAATATAGTTGGTGAGGGTCTTCTGTTGGTATTCCAATGACTTCTGCATCATCATGGGGTCAGGACCATACTTAGCTATGCGGTCGATGCACTCGCGTATCTTGTTGGCGGCGGACTCTGCCTGCTCCTTGTTGGTGTCGAGGTTTACCGATAGCTGGAGGCGGTTTTTGGGATAGCGTGTCAGCATGAGCTGAACGCCTATGCCGTAGGTGCCGCCGTCCTTCTCGCGTATCTCCTCGGTATATAGCATCTCGAGAATCTGCTGTAGGGTGGTGGCTGCCACATGATTGACGGGCGACCACTGGCAGGAGGCGAGTGACTGATACACCACGGTTGTCTTGGGAGTCTGCATCTTCACTTCCATGCGCATCTGCTTGTTGCCCTTCTTCGGGCGCGGCATCACGTCGCGGAATTGCTCTTTCTTCTCATTGGTGGAAGGCAGTGATGCTATGTATGTCTCAATGAGATTTTCAATTGAATCCTCGTTGTAGTTGCCAACGATGACGAATGTGAAGTCGGCGGCATTGGCGAAGCGTTCGAGGAATATCTGGCGCAGACGGTCGTAGTCAATCTTGTCGATATTCTCAGGACGTTGCGGTGCTATGCGTATGTTATAGTCGTACATCATGCGCGAGAGTGAGTCGCCAAAGGCTGCCTGCGGCACTTGGCTGCGCATGGCAATCTGTTGGCGTTGGCGTTTTGCCCATTGGGCAAACTGTGTCGTGTCGGCGCGGGCGGTGGTCATTCGGAGATATACGCACTGCATGAGTGTCTTCTCGTCGCCTGTGGCGCAGCTTGCGTCAAGAGTCTCGTTAGTCATGTTCACGGCAGCACGGTAGTTGACGGTGTGTCCTTCGAGGGTCTTGGCGAGCTGTTGGTTGGACAGGTCGCCAAGTCCGCCGAGTGGTATTACACTGTTGATATACGAGTAGTTGTAGTGGTCGGCTTCAGGATACAGAGAGTTGCCTCCTTGGCTGAACGCCTTTAGACTGACGTTGTTGGTCTTGTTGCCTGTATGCTTGAGAATCACCTTCGCACCATTGGAGAGAAGGAGTTCCTTGGTGCCGTATTTGTTATTTATTGTAGTACTTACGATACTGCCCTTTTCGGGAGTTGATGACATCAGTGGCTGTATGGCTTCCTTGGCTTGTCGTCTTTCCACATCGGCAGCCCATGCCTTGCGCAGTTCTGCCTTCACCTCTTCCGCGGTAGGCCAGGGATTGTCCTGGCGTTCCTCGCCTTGCATGGATATGGCGAGGTCATTGGTGGTGACGAGCCATTTCAGTATGCTGTCAGCCTCGGCAGGGGTGATGCGGCTGTTGAACGAGCGGTAGAGGTTGCACTCCTCTTCGATGCACGGAGCGGGAGTGTTGTTGAGGAAATGTCGCTGCAGCTGTCGGCTCCAGTAGCTGTTTGAGGTCTCGTCCTTGGTCTTCAGCGTCTGTACGGCGGACTTGTCCATTGCCGCAACCATTCTCTTGATCTCCTCATTATCAAAACCATATACTACGGCGCGCTTCAATTCGCCAACGAGGGCTTGCATTGCCTGTCGCCATTCGCCTGCATTAAACTGCGCCGAGAGCGTGAAGGCACGCTTGGTGGAGGATATGGAATAGTAGCCGTCGGTTGCGCGTGGAGAAGTGAGCGAGCCGTTGGTGGCTGCGGGCGATTCCTTTATCCTGTCATCAAGGAGTGACGCCACCATCATCGTCACGTATTCGCGGTACATGGTGGAGCGATCGGAGCGACGGGCATTGTCGTAGTCATCGCGCTTATACATTATCTTTATGGTGTTGGAGCGTGCCTCGCTGTCGTGGGCAATAGCCACGATGGTGTCGTTTGAGGCAGGCACTTGCTGGTATGTGCGCTCTGCGGGATTCTTCTTGCGTGGTATGTCGCTCCACATCTTGCGTATGGTTTGCTCCATACGGTCAACGTCGATGTCGCCCACGATGATTATCCCCTGCAGGTCGGGGCGATACCACTTGTCGTAATAATTGCGGAGAGTCTTGTGGGGGAAGTTGTCCACCACCTCCATCAGTCCTATGGGCAGTCGCCCGGCATACTTGTTGCCGCCGGGGAAGAGCTGTGGCAGCAAGGTCTCGGTCATACGGCTCAGTGCATTGCGCTTGGCGCGCCATTCCTCGTGTATGACCTTGCGCTCGGCGTCAATCTCGTCGCCGTCGAGAGTGATAAATCCCGACCAGTCGTGCAGTATGAGCAGGCAGGAGTCGAGCAGTGCCTGGCGTGCCGGGACATCGGTGATGCTGTATATGGTCTCGTCGATGGATGTATAGGCATTGATGTTGTCACCAAACTTCATCCCGTTGTGTTCAAGGTAGCTGATAAGCGATTTGCCGGGGAAGTTCTTGGTGCCGTTGAATGCCATGTGTTCGAGGAAGTGTGCGAGTCCGCGTTGGTCATCTTCCTCGAGTATGGAACCTACTTTCTGTACGATATGGAACTCCGCCCTGTTCTTGGGTTTCCCGTTGCGCAACAGATAGTATGTCAGTCCGTTGTCGAGTTTACCGTGTCTCACGTTTTCGCACAGTGCTACGGCATCCGTGGTCACCTGTCCCCAAGCTCCGAAGCAGAATATAGCCATAAAGGCAGAAAGCAAGTGTTTTTTCATATAGTTCGTTTATCGCAATTATTAATTATATAACGCCGCAAATTTAAGCATTTTATTTCATATCTCCAAATAAATAACAGAAAAACACGGAAATGTTTGGTGATTTGGATTATTGTTCGTATCTTTGTCCGCAGATTATTCATTATATAATTAAATAAGGTATGAAGAGAGAGAAGTTTTTCAGAGCCGTGATGGCAGTGACAATCATGTTCGCTGCGCTGACAAGTGCGATGGCAACCGAAAAGACGTTGAAGGTGAAGATTGCGGGCGAGGGCATCGAGGAAGCCAAGATGTATGTGCAGCCGATGCAGCCTGGTCTTGACGTGCAGTCGTGCGAGATGGAGCGTACGGGCAACGAGTTCGCCGCACAGGTGGAAGCTTCTGCAGAAAACCTCTACCGACTGATATATATATGCCGTCAGACGCAGACCATCGTGCCGTTGTATGCCGAGGGGGAGCTGCTCAATGTCTGTCTGGTATTGGATGGCAATATGCCAGTGGCAACCGACAACGACAACAACAAGGCTCTGTCGGCTATGGGTCGATTCGTTGCTGCCAACGATAGGGCTATGTGGGAGAGGCGTCCTCAGGAGTCAGCCGACATCAAGGCTATGCTCGGGGCATACTCCGTAGCAGCTGACTCTATCCTCAGCATATACAAGTGCCGCCCTAACGTGGCGCAATATATAAAGATGTGGGGATATACATCTACATATAATTCATACGTGTCGCTTCCGAATATGCTCGGCGTGCGTCCTGATGCACTGCCATTGAAGGCGAGTGAGGTGATGGACAAGCCTTACAACGTGATTGACTCACCGATGGCTTCGCTGTTTCCGATAGTGCCGTCGCTCGTGGCAAATTTCCTACCCCGCAAGGCATCGTTGTCCGAGCAGATGGACTCGCTATATGCCAACTACAGCTGCCGTGAGCTGACCGACAAGGTGAGCGCCGCCGTAATGGAGAAGTACCTGAGCCGTTTCGACTATGAGAACAAGTATGAGGAAGGACTTGCTGAGCTGCAGAAGGTGACGGAGAAGCATGGTCTGGACGGAAAATACGTGAAGACGTTTATGGCAAACCGCTCTACGGTGAAGGGCAGTCCGTTTCCCAAGGAGGTGAAGCTCTGTGATGCCGAGGGCAATGTGATGGACTTTGCGCAGTTCCGCGGAAAGTATGTGTATATCGACCTGTGGGCATCGTGGTGTGTGCCGTGCTGCCGCGAGGTGCCTCATCTTCAGAAGCTTGAGAAAGAGTTGGAGAACAAGGACGTGGTGTTCCTCTCCATATCCATTGACCAGAAGAAGGATGCGTGGCTGAAGAAGATGGGAGAGTTGGGTGTGCATGGCAACCAATGGCACGACACAGAGGGTACTCTTGGCAAGGCTCTCAATGTAAAGGGCATCCCGTTCTTCCTTATCTATGACAAGGATGGAAAGCTGTATATGTACAATGCCCCGCGTCCGAGCATGGGTTTTGCCCTGAAGGAAATGCTTGAGGGACTGAAGTGACATGTTTTTGAGCAAATTTAATTTAATAAAATAGAGAAAGTATGAGAAAATTTTACGCATTAAACATCATCCTGAGTGTGATGATTTTGTGCTCGGCAAGCGCAAGGGCACAGGTGGCTTCTATGGCAGACCTTTTCGGTAAGTATAAGTTTACTGCCGACGTAGAAGTAACAGAGGCTGGCAAGGCTTCTGAGGCAAATATCGTGAAGGAAGGCGAAGTGGTGATTACCAAGGACGCCGCTAACATCTATGATGCCCAGATAACAGGTTTCGCAGTGAACAACGGAACTGAGGCAATGAAGGTGAATGCCATTAACACCGATAAGTGCAAGTTCCAGGTGAAGAACCCAAGCGGCAACAGCTATGGCGCAATGGGTGGTCTTTATTATTCTGACATCAATGGAACATATCCCTTCGGCGATACACAGATAGAGTCGCTCGTATTTGTTTATGACCCTGAGACAAAGGCAATGACCTGCAATGACTTCTCGCTTGTAGGCAACTGCGACTATTCTGCAAGTACATGCGAGATATTCGCCAAGTTTAAAAACGTTAAGCTGACCCTTATCGAGGCAGAGGCTATCAATATCCCAGATATCTCTGGTAACTGGAAGGTTACAGGCTCAGGAGATTATGGCACAATGCAAGGCTCGGTTCTTCCTGCAGAATACACCATGACCCTCGAGCAGAATGGTAATGCCAAGGCATACAAGGCTACTATAAGCATTGAGGGTATTGCCCCATTCACTCTCGATGCCACATTCGACGGCAACACGCTCGTAATACCTTTTGACAATGTGCTTATCGACGAGGCAAATGCCTATTATCTTGCCGATATGAATGGAAATCTCACAGGTAAGTTCACATTCACTTATTCTTCTGAAAAGGCAATGCCTGTGGGTTCGGCTCTTGTGATTGTTACGAAGGCTGGTGAAAATCCCGCTTATGTTCAGTGGTGGATGAACGGCAGTGCCAAGAAGCAGGCTGACGCTCCAGAGTTCTCATGGGCAGGCAAGTTCAAGATGACTGTAGGAAGCCTTCTTGACTTCTCAGACGGTGCTGATTCATTCCCGACGGAGTCAGACTTCGAGATTACATATTATGAGGCTATCGACGCATACTATCTTACTTCTATTCTTGGATGCAATGTAGGTAATGTGAACAATGGCGGTCTTAAGTTGACTATTTCTGACGAAGACCCGACCGTGGCTGAGATTTCTCTTATAGGTCCTTATGGAGCCGCTTATCTCAAGTCAAGTGATGATAATACTGTATGGTACAAGATGGTGGATGCCAATGGAGGTCAGACTCCTCTGACTCTCAAGCGCAACGATGACGGTACATTCACTCTGTCTAACTTCTTTATTGTGAAGGGTGCATACGGTGATGAAAAGGCTTACGTGGCTTCTGTTCAGGACATCACCATCCAGGGTGAGGCTCCCGTCGTATTGACATGGGAAGGCTCATACGAGGCAACAGCCACTGTAACCAAGTATGTTGACGGCGATTATCCAGAGACATTCCCAATCGTGATTGCTCCGGAAGGCGACTATGGACAGTTCATCACCACATTCATAACAGAGGATGCTTATGCAGCTAACTATGGTGGTATCCGCTTCACTCCGTCAGAGGAGGATGAAAATAAGGCAGAGATGGCTTCTGATAAGTTTGTTAAGACTGTAGAACCAGGAGTGGCATACTGGAAGATATACGACGTAAACGGCTCTAATTCTCCGATTAGCATCACACGCAATGAGGACGGATCGCTGAGCATCGGCTCATTCAGCCTCTTTGAGATTTCATACGATGCCGAGTGGAACGAAGTTAAGAAGTGTCTCGCCATGTATGAGAATGTAGTTGCAAAGCAGACTACCACAGGCATCAACAGTGCAAATGCTTCTGTTGGCAATGCTGAGGGCATGAGGATGTTCGACCTTTCTGGCCGCTCAATCAAGTCAGCCGGTAACGGCCGCCTGGTGATCATCAAGACAGCCGACGGTGTGAAGAAGGTATTCGTGAAGTGATATTATATTAATCATTAATCCAGGAGTTCTCTACGGTTGTCAAAGGCAAGCGTAGGGAACTCTTTTTCGTTTTTTAGCCAATGAATAAAGAAAAAGACAAGAAAACGGGCGGAAATGCCATGATGCGCATCTGTCTTTTGGCCGCAATGACGGCTGCGGGCAGTGCGCTGCCTTGTTCGCGGATATGGGCAACGGGAACAGGTGTGCAGGCAGTGAGCCGCACCAACGTGGCTGTGCAGGCTGTCAGTCAGGCCAAGGAGGTGGTGACCGTGGAAGGTGCCGTATATGAAAAGGCTACGGGAGAGATTCTTCCCGGAGCAAGCATCGCCATATACGTCAACGGCAAGCTGCTCACAGGTACCTCTGCCGACATTGACGGAAAGTTCAAGATAAACGTGCCCAAGGGTAACTTCGAAATCAAAGTGTCGTATATGGGTATGCTCACGCAGACCATATCATCCAAGGAAAAGGCACTGAAGAACATGAAGGTATTCCTCGAAGAGGACTCGCACACCATTCAGGACGTGGTGGTGACGGGATATGTGAACAAGAACAAGGAGAGCTTCACGGGTTCGGTGACGCAGATAAAGGGCGAGGAACTAAAGATGGTGTCGAACACAAACATCATCACTGCCATCGCAGCTCTCACACCGGGTATGGCACTCGTGCAGAACTCGGCACAAGGCTCTAACCCCAACCACGTGGAAGAGCTCGTGCTGCGCGGAACAACATCCTTCTCCAACTCAGGACAGGATGTCAACCAGCCCACCATCATCCTCGATGGTACGGAGATAACCATGCAGGAACTCTACGACCTCGACATGAACGAGGTGGAGAGCATCAACGTGCTGAAGGATGCCTCGGCAACCGCACTCTACGGTTCAAAGGCTGCCAACGGTGTGATTGTCATCACGCGCAAGCCAATCAAGAACTCAACGGTGAGGGTGCAGTATAACTTCACAGGCGACCTGCAATTTCCGAAACTCGGGGACTACAACGTGCTCAATGCCGCCGACAAACTGAAGTATGAGGTGCTTGCGGGACTGTATGACGCAAAGGGTGCCATCAACTCGGCTACGGGACTGCCTGAGCAGTATGAACTGGACAAACTCTATAACGAGAGATACAAGTTGGTGGCGGCAGGACAGAACAGCGACTGGCTGTCGCAACCCGCACGTGTGGCTTTCTCACACGACCATTCGCTAAGGGTGTATGGAGGTGCATCCAACCTGAGATATGAACTTTCGGGACGCTTCGGCGACACTAAGGGTGTGATGAAGGATGACTACCGCAAGAGATACAGCATAGGATTCAAGCTCGACTACTTCATCAAGAACATGGTGACTATCTCCAACAGAACAACATATTCGGAGGTGGATACCAAGAACACACCCTACGGCTCGTTCTCGCAATATACAAGGATGAACCCATACGACCCGATGTACAACGAGGACGGTTCGGCCAACACCAACCTTTCGTGGGACATGAACAACCCTCTGTATGAGGCGAAGCTCGGCAGCTATTCGAAGACAGGCACACACTCGTTCAGCAACACCACCGACGTGAGATGGGACATCAACAAGCAGTTCAGACTGACAGGACACCTCAATATCGCCAGCAACTTGGGGTGGTCGGACTCATTCACATCGCCTAAGTCGTTGAGCTACAAGAATGAACCTGACCTCACCAAGCGCGGACAATTGGTTAAGGCCGACACGCGCACCACAAGCTACGACGCAAATGTGGTTGGAACGTTCAATAAGATGTTCAAGGACGAGTCGCTCATCAGTGCATCCTTGGGATGGGAGGTGAATCACGACAAGACGCGCACTGAGAACACCGAGGCTATAGGATTCTTCAACGACCAACTGTCATTTATAGGCAATGCCTCTGGTTATCCCAGCGACCGCCAACCGTATGGCTCGCAGGGAGAGACCGCCACGGTGGGTGCCTTCCTTACTGCCAACTACTCGTTCCGCAACCGCTATTTCGTGGATGGAACATGGCGTACCACAGGTTCGTCGCAGTTCGGAGAGAACAACCGATGGGGTAACTTCTGGTCGGGTGGTGCCGGATGGAACATACTCAACGAGGGGTTCATGAAGGGACTGAAGAAGAAAATCGACCTTATGAAGCTGAGGTTCAGTATGGGATATACGGGAAAGGTGAGCTTCTCGCCCTTCCAGGCAATGACGATGTACCAGTATCTCAATACCTATGAATACAAGAACGGAATAGGTGCCGTGCCACTTACCATCGGCAATGTTGACCTGGCATGGGAGCGCACGATGAACTATAACGTGGGTTTCGACTTCTCGATGTTCGACCGCCGACTGAACTTCGTGCTCGACGCATATATCCGCAAGACCACCGACCTGCTGCTCGACAAGGCCATGGCTCCATCTACCGGTCTTACCTCGGCAACATCCAACCTCGGCGAGATGGAGAACAAGGGTATTGAGTTCCAGTTGGACGGATATATCTTCCGCTCGAAGGACTTCTACTGGAAGTTGGGAACCACGGGATATATCAACCGCAATAAGATTACGAAGATCAACAAGGCCTTAGAGGAGATAAACAACAAGAACGAGCAGAACTCCGGCACCACTCTCGTGCCTCTGCCTCAGTATGCAGAAGGCGAGAGCACTACGGCACTCAAATTAGTGCGCTCGGCTGGTATAGACCCCGCCACGGGACGCGAGATATACATCAAGCGCAACGGTGAACTGACATTCGAGTATGACCCTGCCGACAAGGTGCTCATAGGTGACACCGAACCAAGATACACGGGAACGGTGAACACCAATGTCTATTGGAAGGGATTCAGCGTATATGCCTTGTTTAACATGCGACTCGGAGCGTGGATATACAACACGACGAGGGTGAGCAAGGTGGAAGGCTCGAATCCAAAATACAATGCCGACCAGCGTGTGTTTGACGACAGATGGAAGCAGCCGGGAGACATAGCCCTGTATAAGAACATCGCCGACAGTTCGCGACCTGAGCAGACTGACCGTTTCGCCGAGAAGGAGAACACACTTACACTCGGCACGCTCAACATCAGCTATGAGTTCAGCGACCAACTATGCCGCCGTCTCTATGTGCGCAACCTGCGTTGCGGTGTGAACTTCACGGATATAATCCGACTCTCGACGGTGAAGATTGAACGAGGCACTGACTATCTATATAGTCAGGGATTTGAGTTTTATGTGAACGTTACGCTTTAGTTAAGGATTAAGAGTTAAGAATTAAGAGTTAAGAATTAAGAATGACATACAAGACTTTTTTTATAAAGACCGTGATGGCTGTCGGCATTACCATTGCCGCAACATCGTGCGAGGGATTCCTCGACATCACGCCCGACGGACAGGTGAAGCGCGACGAGATGCTTGCCACAAACGAAGGTGTGGAGGACGCTCTATACGGTGTGTATGCCAAACTGCGCAATACCACGCTCTACGGTCAGGAGATGTACTTCTCCTCACTTGAGATAATGTCACAGACTCTCTACTGCTACGGCAATACGGGAGTGACGGCATTGGGACAGTATGACTACAACAATACCACCGTGAAGAACGTCTTCGCGATGATATGGAACGATATGTATAATAACATATCCAATGTGAACAGTGTGCTGAACGCGCCTCTCGTTGATGGCGCCAACGCTTATCCTGCCAATATATATAAAGGTGAGGCTTTAGCACTAAGGGCAATGATGCACTTCGACCTGATGAGGCTCTTTGCCGAACAGATTACTGTGAACCCTAATGCCAAGGGTATCCCGTATGCCACGGAGTTCTCATTGAAGACTCCCGACTTCGAGACATTGGCGGAAAACTATAACCACGTGCTCGCCGACCTGCAGGAGGCGGAGCGACTGCTCGCTGACGAGGGGGAGTATGAGAATACCACGTCATTTATGGCAGACCGTCAGATTCACCTCAACCTTCATGCTGTAAGGGCGTTGATGGCAAGGGTATTTCTCACAAAGGGCGATAAGGAAAAGGCTCTGGAATATGCCGAAAAGGTGATAGCCCAAAGCGGAAGACAGTTGAAAACCAAGACGGAGGTGATAAATGACGTGGCGGGAGTGCTGTCGAAGAAGGAGTGTCTCTTCGGAGTATATTTCTCAGGATTCTACACTCAGGTGAGCGCAAAGCTGCAACAGACCATTTCATACTCGTCGCTCGACCTGCGTGGCGACTTCATGGAGATGTATGAGAAGGGAGTGAGCGGACTTGACTTCCGCACCACGGCATACTTCACTTCGGTGGATTTGGGAGGAACGGCTAAGTACCGACTGAGCAAGTTCACTGACATATATGACTTGCAGAACAATGCCTCGGCGCGTCCTGCCGACCTTATACAGGGCATCAACATGATTCGCCTGCCCGAGATGTACTATATCGCGGCGGAATGCCTGCTCGACAAGGACTACCCGAAGGCTCTCGACTATTTCAATGAAGTGGTGACTAACCGCGGTTTGGATGCCCTTAGCGGGGAAGGCGAGGAAACACTCACGCAGGAGGTTATCAACACCGAGAGATACAAGGAGATGATTGGAGAGGGACAGACTTTCTTCAACATGAAGAGACTGAACCTCAGCATCCCGTCGTATGACAACAGCGTGACTTATCGCCCCGAGGACGGTATATACGTAGTGCCAATACCTGATTCGGAATATGAGAATAGGAACTAATTGATCATAACATGAAAAAGATTAAGACAATAGCAATGACTGCCCTTGCGGCGGTGGCGATGATGTCGTGCAGCGAGACCGACTATATGACATTCGACACTGCCAACAACGGTGTCTATTTCACAAAGGACACGCTGACTTATTCGTTCAGCGTCACTCCGATAGAGGTGAAGACTTATCTATATAAGGTGCCGTTCAGAATTATGGGACCCACAAGCAAGGAGCCACGGACTGTGAAGTTCGCCATCGACGAGGCGAAATCTACAGCCAAGGTGGGGGTGCAGTATAATATAGGTGAGGCTGTGGTGCAGCCCGACTCCATCAACGGATATATCCCCGTGGAGATCCTGCGCGACGGACTGGAAGGCACATACGCCACGGGTTACACAAAGTATGTGCTGCAACTGATGTTGGTGGAGAACGAGTATTTCAAGCCCACACTCGACTCGGCAAGCCAGTGCCGCACGCTAACCTTCGACAATGCCATCGAGCAGCCCGAGTGGTTGAGTGCCCACGGCGACAAGGTGTGGGACCAGTCAACACTTGGTGTGTGGCATCCGCTGAAGTTCATCAAGATGGTGGAGTATTTCCATGCCATTGCCGACATACAGCCTGAGACCTACAAGAAGATGGTGGAGGCGTATGGTGAGAATCTCGAGCATATCCCGTATGGTGACCCGTATGTATATCGCACGATATTCAAGAAATACATCTATGAGCCGATGTACGACTTCTTCAACGATCCGGCTAACCGCGACATGATTCTTGATGCCTATCCGGATTTCCCATTTGACTTTCCTAACCCGTATTAGGAATTAGGGATTAGGAATTAGGGATTAGGAATTAGGAATTAGGGATTAGGAATTAAGAGTTAAGAATTAAGAATTTTGGAAACAATGAAAAAGACAATAAATCAGATTATAAAGCTAATCAACTCCCCTCTCTCTTGGAGAGGGGCCGGGGGTGAGGCTTTTTTATTCTCCCTATTGGCATTGTCCCTCACATCCTGCTTTAGTGACGACACGACATTGGGCGACCGCCCCTTGACGGAAATCATCATTGATGAGGAATCTGTGAAGGATGTGTATAACATCAACAAGAACGAGACTCTCGTCATAACACCCAAGTACTCGCAAACCAACGGACAGAAAGACGTGAAGACCACTTGGGAGATTGACCAAAAAGTGTATAGTACAGAACCTACGCTCAACTTCACAGGCAAGGAACTGGGAAGTTGGAACTGCCGCCTGATTCTCGAAAACGAGGACGGTAAGACATTCTTCCCCTTCAAACTCAACGTCAACTCTCCCTATGAGGATGGTATCACTATTATCAGCGAGGATGAGGCCGGACGACCGATGCTCGCGTTTATGCAGACTCCCTTAGATGGCGAGAATGCGGCTTTCTATGACTACGACTGTCTGACGAAGAACAACGATGACATCAACTTCGCATCCCATCCTGCCGATATCGTGCAGAGTGCCGGTAGCCTTATCATCGCATGTCAGGGCGCGGGCACGGCAACGGATGTTCCCACCTTATATTATATAAATGAGAAGACGATGGTGGTGGAGAACATGTTGGCAGTGACCGAATACCCCGACTTCAAGCCTACCATATTGGGAATACCCTCTATGGATGCCTCGGGTGTGGCTTATCCCGTGTTGTGCGAGAACGGCAAGATGTATGAGTTCTCAACGACTGAGGGAGCGCTTGTGCCTCCAACAAAGCTGAAATACACTTACGAACAGAGTATGGTGGTGAGGGACAACGGTACGGGATGGAACTATGAACTCTTGGTTTGGGACAAGGAAATCGGTGCGCTGGCACAGATTTACAACGGCTATGGACCTTACTTCTGCAGCAAGAACTACCATCAGACGCGTGACAACTGCACGGGCACCAACAATTATTTCGACGGAAGGACATTCTGCAACATGACATACGTGAGGATGACCGCAGAGCAGGCTGCGACAAATGACCCGCAAATACTGGTGGTAGTGAACAACGGACAGTTGGTGCAGAAGGTGGTGCTCTCAACCTCGCTGTGGAAGTATAACTTCGACACAGCCGAGACTGTGCTCGCCGACAATGGTGGAGTGAAGATAGCCTGTATAGGTGTGTCGCCGCTACAACCGAAGACACCGGCTATTGCCAACATGACATACTACTCGCTGCTCTTTGCCGACGGCAACAAGGTGAGGAAATGGAACTACACCACATCGCAGCTGCTCACGGCTGCCGACGTGCTGCAGACAGTGGGTTCTGACGATGCTGTAATCACGGGATTTGAGATGAGTGCCGACCACCGGAAGACATACATAGCGTTCTATGAGCCGTCGAAGTCGGGCAAAAACGGTAGTGTGTGGGTGATGGACACCGATAATGGAACAATACTCGAAAAGTATGACAATGTGTGCTACAAACCCGTAAAAATGATATATAAGAAGAAATAATAACCCTATTTTGTAATAAAAGTCGAAAATATTAGGGTAAAACTGAAAAAAGTTGGGAAAATATTTGGTGATTCCAGAATTTCGCCGTACCTTTGCACTCGCAATCAGGGAACAACACGATTGCAACAACAAATTGGGATATGGTGTAATGGTAACACTGCAGATTCTGGTCCTGCCTTTCCTGGTTCGAGTCCGGGTATCCCAACAAAGAAGAGCGCAATCTTTCGAGGTTGCGCTTTTCTTTTATCATAAATATTAATAACTCAACTTTCTCCAGTAAGTGAGATTGTGGGTAGTTGAGGAGTTAAGAGATTTGAGTAAATGCGATAATAAGTATAATGAAACAGGTTCGCCCGAAGAAAAATCTGGGTCAGCACTTCTTGATTGACCTCTCGATAGCCAAACGCATTGCCGACACGGTGGATGCATGTCCGGAATTGCCAGTCCTCGAAGTGGGTCCCGGTATGGGAGTACTGACGCAGTACCTCATGGAGAAACCGCGACCGATGAAGGTGGTGGAGATTGATACAGAGTCGGTGGAATATCTCAACGAGCATTTCCCGCGTCTGCGCGAGAACATATTAGGTGAGGACTTCCTGCGGATGGACCTTGGCAAGGTATTTGACGGCAAGCAGTTTGTGCTCACCGGCAACTATCCCTACGATATATCATCACAGATATTCTTTAAGATGCTCGACAACAAGGAACTTATCCCCTGTTGCACGGGGATGATTCAGCGTGAGGTGGCACAGCGCATGGCATCCACGCCAGGAAACAAGGCATACGGAATACTGAGTGTGCTGATACAGGCATGGTATGACGTGGAATATCTCTTCACCGTTGACGAGAATGTGTTTAATCCGCCGCCAAAGGTGAAGAGTGCAGTGATAAGAATGACGCGCAACGAAGTCACCGACCTTGGTTGTGACGAGCAGCTCTTCAAGCGGGTTGTGAAGACGGTGTTCAACCAGCGCCGCAAGATGTTGCGCGTGTCATTAAAGCAGATTTTCGCAGGTCGTGAGGTCTCTCCCGACTTCTATCAGCAGGATATCATGACCCGACGTCCCGAGCAACTCAGTGTGGCCGAGTTTGTTGATTTGACCAACCTCGTAGCTGCCGAGATAACTCATAATTGAATTCATCGATAAAGTAAAGACCTTACAGCGGATGTCGTCGCGCAGCAATTCTTAATTCTTAACTTTTAATTCTTAATTATATAATGAACACAAAGGAACAAAGACACAATGTCTTTTTTCGGGAGCGGAAGATACAAAGAGCAGCTAAAGCTACTTTACAAAGTCCACAAAGTTTTCTGCCGCAAGGTGTTTTTTTGAACACAGAGACACAAAGTCACTGAGTTTTTTGTCGGGTGCGGAAGATACAGAGAGCAGCTAAAGCTGCTTTTACAGAGGACACAGAGTTATCCGCCGCAATGCAAGTCCCCCTCGGGGGATTAGGGGGGCTTCGGGCTCGGGGGATTAGGGGGCTGGGGCTTCCTCTGCCGCAAAGCTTTGTGGCGACTTTTAAGTCGCTTGTTGTCTTTGTATCGAGAAAAAAACTTTGTTCCTTTGTGTCTTTGTGTTAAATTATAAACTCTTAATTCTTAACTCTTAATTTTTAATTCTTAACTCTTAATTCTTAATAAGCTCATGTATAAACCTCCGTCCCCGTTCCGTCCACACAAGATAAGAATGCGTGCGCATCTCATTCTTAGAGTTTCGGTATCCATGGGTACGGTTTTTCGCATATCCCATCCGCGCGTAATCCGCATAGAGCATATACTGCCCGCTCTGCGCATAAATCACGCGGTTGTCCAAGAGAAAGTTGGTAAGTTCCTGGCATGTCATGCCCAGTTCCTTAGCCACCTGTGTCATCGTCATGCAGTCGTCCGACAGAAGCACCGCATTGCAGTATTCCACCTTCGGCTGCATCTCAATAAGTGTGCGGCAGAGTTTAAGGATATTCTCCGGCTCGGCCATTACCTTGAGCAAAGTGTCGCGCGTCATATACGCCCCCGTCTTTCTTATCGACGGCAGCACCTCGCCGAACACCCAGTCCTGGAATCTCTTCGCCCCCTCCTTCTTCGACTGGAAGATGCA
>JALERP010000106.1 GCA_022764085.1 Prevotella sp. | reverse complement strand
ACTCAACTTTCTGAAGTGATAATTCCCAATGTATAAGGGGTTTATTTAAACCACAGAGATAAAGAGGAAAAGAGATTTTTGTTTATATAGAGTAGGTCGCAAGCGACGGAGAACACAGAGCCTTCGGGCAGATTAAATCATGCGCAGCCCTCTATGATCTCTAAATGCCTTGGTATTCAGTCTCTTTCCTAATATAAATACTCTTAATCTCTTAAACTCTGTGGTTCAAAATTACTTCCGAAACTTGAGTATCTTACCTCTGAGATGTTTTTGATTACTCTCTGCACTGACCACGGGCGAGACGCCCACGCTCCCAGTGGCATCTGCATCGCTGTTCCTAAATACCTCCAAAGCGTTTCTTTTTGCTCATCATTAACATATTTTTATGCATTTCCTTCATTTTTTCGGTGAAATCCTTTGGTATATTAAATCTTTTTATTATCTTTGCCCACGAAATTAAGAAAAAGTTAGGTTCAGTTGTCGTTAGGACTAAATGGAAACATATAGTTTTACGCCTCTATCAATCTTTATATTGCCACTGAATAGGAATTGTAAAAATTAAAAAATGATATTTATATGGAAAAGAAAATGAAACTAAAGCAATGTATTGCTGACATCCCGTCGCTATCCCGACGGCTGTTTACCGTGATAATCATGGTGGTCGCATCTGTGTTATGCACAGAGGCACAGACGCTGATAAATGGGTTGTATTATAATTTGGATTCTAATACTAAAATAGCCTCTGTAGCTGATAATTCATCTGCATCAGGTGATATTGTGATTCCCGAAAAGGTGTCTTATTCAAATGTTGAATATACAGTGACGAATTTGGGGGATGAATGCTTTGATTCTTGTAGGGAATTGAAATCCATACGCATACCTAATACAGTTACACGTATTGGTCGGCAGGCTTTTTATGGCTGTGAAAGTCTTGAAAAAATTGAGATACCAAATTCTGTAAATTATATCGGCATCCAAGCTTTCTCATATTGTCTTAGTCTCGAGTCAATTATTATCCCTAGTTCTGTAACTCAGATTCAAGGTCTTTTATTCTCTCAAAGTAATAATATACGTTCTATTGAAGTAGCTCAAAACAATAAAGTATATGATTCAAGAGACAACTGTAATGCCATCATAGAAACTGCCACGAATACTCTCATTTCTGCTTGTAGCTATTCAACGATTCCAAGTTCTGTAACAACCATTAAATCCCTTGCTTTTTATTGCTGTGATTATTTGGCATCCATTGATATTCCCAATTCGGTCACAACAATAGAAAACTCTGCTTTCTCTGATTGTGCAAGGTTAACGCAAATAACATGCCGAGCAAATGTTCCACCTACCATAGGTGATAGAACCTTTGCCTATGTTGACAAATCCATTCCCGTATATGTCCCAGCATCCAGCATAGAGGCATACAAGGCAGCCCGTTATTGGTCGGAATTCACTAATTTCCAAGCTATTGCAGAACCTGCAAAGACGGAATGGCGCATTAGCGACAGGACGGATATCGACGTTGACTTCCATAGCATTGAAGAGGCGATGAAGGATGAGAGAGTGCAGGATGGACATACGCTTTATATTGAAAGAGGAACTAATCTTGGATACGCAGAAATCACCAAGAGCGTGAATGTTATAGGTCCTGGATATGACCTTGCTGATGAAAGCAAGAATGCCAAAATTGACGAATTGTTGATTAATGCAGAAGGTGCAACAATTGTTGGACTTGTATGCTATGATATTTATGTAAATAACAAAAATATCAGCATCAAGAACTGTAAAATCAATAATGTTTACGGCAATAACACAAACAATGACAACGATTTCTGCAGCATACATTCTTGTTTTATTGATGGATGTGTTCAAGGATTCAGTTCTGAAGGATTCACGTTTGACTGGACACTGACCAACAACATAATGACAGGTTCCTCTATGGGTGGAATAAAAGACCTTGAAGATGCCACAATTGATCACAATACAATATTCTCCGGATCTACAAATTGTTATCCTTTATATGAAATCGTATCTTCTACGGTTACAAACAATATCGCCTATTCCAACTATTTTAACCAATGGGAATACCCTGTGGATTGTTTAGAAAAAGTGTCAGGCAGCGACATGTCTTACAATATTGTAAGTTTTGGAGAATATGAAGGGAATAAGGCTCAAAATGACCTGCGTCAGATTATCTCTTGCACAGGCGATGCCAGCTCTGAGGACTATTATACTCCCGTTGGTTATTCTCTCGGCTACTCCACCGACGGCACTGACTGCGGTGCTTTCGGAGGCTCTGAACCCTACGTCAAGGGAGGAAAGTCGGGACTGTTTGTGGAGCGCGAGGGCGAGGGAGGCGATGAGCCGGAGCCAGAACCTGAGCCTACTTATCCTGAGACTCCTATCGTTAAGGGAAAGCTCGACAATACCGCTACGCTCGATATTGAGAACGATGTTTACAACTCGCTTGGAGAATTCCTTAAGGCTTTGAGCATTAGAGGTATAAAGGCAGGAACAGAGATTGCAGTGGCAGACCAGCAGTTTGACATCGCACTCGATGATGATTCGTATGGATATATTCAGACATCTGCAGTGGCTCTCGAAATGTCTAAGGCTTATATCTATATGAAGGCTGATAATCAGGCTATATTCAATATCACATTGTCGCCAACATTTGCCGCTGCTCACGCAAGCGAAATGCAGACAGTGCTGGCCACCATTATGGGATTCGCCAACCATATCATCACCACGAATATCAAGATTCTCATCAACGGCACACAGTATCAATACACCGGATTCCAGGTTGAGCCGAATGACTTGCTCAATCTTAAGAACCTTTATTCTGCCCTCGACGGTGAGAACTGGACAAACGTGAAGTGGAGCTTCCTGAGCAACGGACGACAGGCAAGCGACTTTCCCGGAGTGACATTCACCGAGCCTAACGAACTGGGACAGTCATACGTACAGGAACTGGACCTCGTGAAGAACAACATGAAGGGTGACGTCAGCAATCTGACGCTTTACTTCCCACAGCTGACTTCGCTCAATATGTATTACAACCAGCTGACCGGCGACGTGACAAATATGGTGAGCGACCTTGGGAACCTGAAAACCCTTGACATTTCATACAACATGCTCACAGGTCTTACAAGTCTGCCCGCTTCCGTGGCAACACTCAACAAGGGCTATCAGTTCCGCGGTGATTACAATCAGGATTATCTGTCGAAACTGTCAGCTGCAACAGTGTATATCAGTGACAAGCAGAGCGTTGGACTGCCCACCATCATGACATACGACTTGAAGACCAACTCCAACGTTCCAACAGCTATGTATATCTCCGAAAGGAGCACAAGCAGTCTTTCGGCATATTACGGTCAGCTTGTTCCTCACGGCGGTGGCAGTACATCTTATTATACATCGTGGACAAGCAAACCTTATACATACGAGTATGCCCAAGACCACGAAATATATCTGCGCACTTCCGACGGCACGATATATCCAGCTATCCTCAAATATGAGACAGGAGATGCCAATATGAGTGGATATACCGACCTGCTCGACGTTCAGACTACTATATCTAAGGTATTAAGTCCGAGTGATGTTAGTCTGTTCAACAAGACTGCGGCAAATACTTACAACGATGAGACAATCAATGTGCAGGATGTGGTTTGCACCGTGAATATCGTGCTTGGCAAGCCTATCGTGTCTATAGAGATTCCTACCGAGACAGGCAATCACTATGACCAGCCTCTCTTAGCATTACGCCGTGCGATCCCTGTCCCTGGTGGCACAGGAAACATCCTGTTTGTTGAGGGCGAGCGTCTGTGGCTGACCAACGAGACTGAAGTGGGAGCGATTGAGGTGGAACTCCGGGGACTGCAGGCCGACGAGGTTAGCCTTGCACTCAACCGCAAGGAGTTCCAGATGGCATCGCTCGACATCGAGGGCGGATCAAGACATATCATCTACTCACTTTCGGGCAAGAGCGTGCCTGTGGGCACTGCGGCAATCCTGCGCCTGTCAAGCGACTATACCGAGGTGGCCGACGCTGCTCTTTCCTCTGTGGACGCGAAGTCGCTCAGCTTCACTATCGGAGTTACTCCTACAGCCATCAACACCGTGGATTCCGGCGATATGCTGAAGTCAAGGTTTGAGGGCAACAACATAGTCATATCGTCATCTCGCGACATCCGCAACGCTGAGGTTATTGTAACTTCTGCAAGCGGTGTCAACGCTCTCACATGGCAGGGCAAGTGCGTCAATGCCGGCGAAACGATGATAGAAGCTGACCTCGCGAGTGGTATATATATAATAGGTATATATGAGAATGGCAAGAGAATCGGAAATGCAAAATTAATCAAGAAATAAAAAACATAAAGTTATGAAGAAAACACTTTTATTATGAGAATGAGAAATGATAATTTAAATTACAGAAAGGCAATTAGGAATTTATTTCTTCTGTTTTTGCCAGTCTTAATGTGTTGCACAACGCAAGGCGTTTATGCACAGAATGTCCCGAAGAAATCAGCTTCGAGTCGTGCCAGTAGATATTCATATCTTCCAAGTGGATATTATAAGGTTGGCACAACGCAATTGTACTATAAACTATACTCTGAAGCAATAGACATGATTGGCTATTATAAAGGGTATTACTATTCATCAACTTATGCCGATTATGGCTACAAACTGTCAGTTAAGGTAGGCAACAACAGTGCTATGCGTGTTGACTGTCTTAACGGAACGACCACTAATGGTGTCACAGTGAAGCCGTCTATTGTACAACAAGGAGAGTTGGCGAGAATCTGTTATACTGTTACAAACAACAATGGATACGATGTAGTGGTATCGTTGGGAACACATGCGGATGTCATGATTGGAAACAACGACAGAGCACCTATATCCAGACGTCTTGATTCATTTGGGCAAACATACGGTTTAACAATGAAGGATGGAAACGGAGCGCAATTATGTGTTCTATTCGGCTCAGGACTTGCAGGTGTTTCGGCAGCAAGTGACTTCTGGTTTGGACAGTATTCTATAAATTATAACCCAGAACAAATGGTCGGAAACTATTCTACAGGAAGCTATTTTATGGTAGAAAATGGTTCGTATGACAGTGGTATGGGATGGTGTTGGAAAAACCGTACCATACAGGCTGGCGCGACTGTTGTATTCTCATATCTTATAGGCGTAGGTGAGGTGAATCTTGAACCGAACTCCACCTTTGAGGTGACACCTGACGACCAGGAAGGATGGAACGACCTATCACGTCCACACCGTCTTACACTCACTGGTGTATATGAAAGTCCCGCCGGTCTGGATGGTATTGTCGATTATGCTGTTGAGGACAGTGAGGAATGGCAAGCCTTGACAGAAACACTGGCTTCCGGGGAGCAATTCACGGGGAGCCTTGTGGCTACATTTGACATTACAAAATCCATTCACCAGATTAGATTCAGGATTAGGGACGTGGTAGGCAACACATCCTTACTTCACCCGATTGAATACAAAGATGTCAGTTTTCATGAATTGTCTGGTATAGAAGACCTGACTTATACAGGAGAGCCTCTATTACAGACAAATGTAAGTTGCGACCTGAAAGAGGAAGAGTATGCCCTGATGGCTTACACTAATAACGTAAACGTGGGAACTGCGTCCTTTAATGTCGAAGGTGTATTCCCCCATACAATAGGAAGAAAGACATATTCATTCACAATAAATCCCCAGGAGTTAAGCGGAGAAATAATACCTGACAACACATCTGTTTATAATGGTAAGCCGATTACTCCCAACTGGGTTTTCTCCAATGAAAAATATGCAAATCTGGAAGTTGGGAATGACTACACAATTTCTTGGAGCGACAACATATTGCCGGGAAAAGGCCAAGTGACAGTTGAAGGAATGAACAACTATTGCGGTTCTATTACAGCATATTTCGACATCGACAAGGCACAGTTGACTGAAGACTTGTTCTCCTTGACCCTACCTGTGGAAGACATAACATATGACGGGCAATGCCATGGAGCCTCAATCACATTGGAAAAAGGTGTTGGAGATGCAACGATTTACTATCAGGGGAAAGATGAAATAGATGCAACGACAAGCCAACCCTGCGAAGCTGGCGAATACACAATATCATTGGAATTTTCCGAAGGAACGCTCTATCATGGACGTACACGTTACAGCGTTGGCACGTTTACTATATATCAACTAAGCCAAGATGAATGGGCGACACTACAAGAAGGCATTTCACTACTCTCCAAAATGGGATGGTCACAACCGTGGGATATTTCCCAGGGTATAGCCAGTGTAGCATCATTGCATGGACTCAGCATCAAAAAGGGGCATATCACAAGCCTTGACCTCTCAGGACAGGAAATCGCAGGAGCGTTCCCATTCATTTTACTGTCTTTTCCCAAATTGCAGAGTGTAAACCTCTCCAAAAATAATTTGTCGGGAGACATCGGTGAAGGAGCATACGTTTTTAAGCAGGAAAATCCGTCCTTGGCTCTTGGGCTTGAGAACATTAACATTTCCGGAAATAAGCTCTGTGGAAATATTGGTTTGTTCGCCAACTGTTTTTCTAATCTCAGGTCTCTTGACGCATCCAAAAATCGCCTTGAAAATGTTAACCCCGTAATACCGTCCAGTATTGCGTCATTAGACATCAGTTCACAAACCATATCCAAGGTTGTGCCGGTTCACCTGTCAACATTGTCCATTGACGATTTAACAGCAAAGATACCAAACATTTTGCTATATGACCATAGCAGCCAAACATTTACGACTGACTTCAATCTCACTTGCAATTCCAACGATAATAATTGGAAAATAAAAATGTCAAGTAAGAACGGTCAACTGGATGTGCGAATGGTCTCAAACCAAAATGACTATTATGGAAAAAGCGGTGATAACTTTACAGCTTTTGTTATTAATGATGACGGAACACGTGAAGGAAGTTCATTTTTCATCAGTTTGGAGTTTGATATGGGTGACTGTAATTTTGACGGAAAGGTTAACTTGCTCGATGTGCAATCGACCATAAGCAAGATTCTCAATCCTTCGATTATCCCATTGTTCAACGCAACTGCGGCAAATACATATTCTGACGAACTGTTGAATGTGCAAGATGTTGTTTCGACGGTAAATATCGTCCTCGACAACAATAAAATGTCATCCACCTCATATTCCAATGGTCGTATGGCACGAGCTAATGTGGCAACTGCCAACAAAATTTATGTTGAAGGCGAGCAACTATACCTGTACAACGATTCTGAGGTGGCTGCCATAGAGGTAACGCTTAGTGGAGTTGGAGTCGATGAAGTGAGCTTGGCTTTAAATCGCAAGGATTACCAGTTAACTTCACGCAACACCTCAAACGGTTCGCGTCACATTATCTACTCACTTAGCGGCAAGACTATCGCTGCGGGAACTACTGCACTGTTGAGACTGTCCAACAGCAAAGCCGAGCCTGTTGATGCCTTACTCTCTTCTGTTGACGCCAAACCACTTGACGTAATGGTTAATCCTACACCGACAGCAATAAAGACTGCCAAGACTGGTAAACCGACAGCAAGGTTTGAGGACGACCATCTTATACTTACCCTGACAGAACAAATAGAGAATGCCGAGGTGAGTGTAACTTCTATAGCCGGAGTAAGGCTCATGAATTTCACTGTCGGAAATCTTAATGCAGGAGAAACCGTGTTAGATGCAAATATTCCAGATGGAATTTATGTAGTGCGCATTGCGAACAACGGCAAACAGATTGCAAATATCAAGATTAAAAAATAACGCGATATGACAAACTTTAGATTTAAAAACTCATCATGTCTCAGAGTCATGAGCCTCATCGCACTCGTGTTGATGACGATTGCGGGTGGACTGACCACCGAGACAAGGGCTGACAACAGGCTTTACATAGAGCCGGTGGTCGGCAAGGTTGGGGGCACCGTGAACATCCCGGTTTACCTCGACAATTCTGACGACATCGTGGCGGCACAGTTTGACGTCACCCTGCCATTCAACATCCCGTCAGACGGTGTGGTGACTATGACCAGCCGCTCCAACGGACATGCAGTCTCTTCGAGGGTCAACGGCAATACCATCACCGTGATGCTCTCGTCTATGGAAAACAAGAAGCTGAAGGGTAACTCAGGCATCCTGCTGCGTATTCCAATGAATCCCTACGATGACGGAAACACGGCAACGCCCTACCCCATTACAATCAGCAACATCGTTCTCGCCAACAATGCGGGTAAGAACATCGCCACAGAGACAAGCAGCAAAAGCACATTCACGGTGAGCACCGAGGACCTGCCCGACCTCGTGGTGGAGGATATCTCGGCATCAGGACAAGAGGTGACACCGGGACAGTCGGCCACGTTCAACTACACTGTTAGAAACCAGGGCGACGGAGCCACAAAAGCCGGTTGGACTGCCAAGTTGTATATGGAAAACGAAAGCACTGGAGTAAGGACATACATCGGCACACAGAGCGGCAGCGGCACACTCGCCGGAGGAGCAACTAAGTCGATGACCTTCACCACCATCCTGCCCTCTGCCATGCACATCGACGGGGAATGCAAGACGTATGTGGAAATCACTCCCGCCTCCGGTTGCGGCGAACTTATCGCTTACCAGGGCAACAACTCGGGATATTCCGGGGGATATGTAAATGTAAAAAAACTGCTTTATCTCTCGTCAAGCGAAACCACTGTGTATGAGGGAAGGACTTACGGATATGTGAGACTCACGCTGACACGCTCGGGCGACTGGAGCGTGAGCGAGAGCTACACCGTGACATCATCGGTGGACAAACTCTTCTGCACTGGCAAAAACAACTACAACATCCTGCCTGCCACTGTCACCATACCCAAGGGTTCGGCATCAGCGACATTCCTCATCTACTCTGTTGACGACGGTATCGTGAGAGCTAAGGAAGGCGACATCACTGTAAATGCTGCCCACGGATATGAAGGCAAGACCATACATCTCACGCGTGTTGACAACGACAGCAATCTTCTTTCAATCTCTCTTTCAGAGAATGAGACAACCGAGGGTGGCAGCGTAATCATGACCGCCACAAGAGGCGGTGAATTCACCGACGAGCTTACCCTCAACGTGGCTTGCTCCGACGCGTCAAGGTTTGAAGCCATTCAGGCCATCACCTTCGCTAATGGCGAAAGCACCAAGCAGATTGAAATATCATCTATCGACGATGATGCAGTGCAGTTGGACAAGAGCATCAGGTTCTCGGTATCTGCCACCGACTATAAGTCGGCAAGCACCTATCTATCCATGAAGGACAACGACCGTCCCACACTCAAGCTGACATTGTCTCCATCGGTAATAAGTGAGAACGCAGGCAATGCCGCCACCACCGCATGGATTAGCCGTAGCGGAGGCAACAATGCCAATCCATTGAAGGTAAGGCTCAGGACAAGCCGCAGCGAAGTGTTTGCCGGTAGCACCGTGGTGGAGATTCCTGCCGGAGAAAGCGGTGTGGAGGTCACTCTCGGAGTCACCGACAATACCGCTGTTGACGGCTCCCGCACATGCAACGTAATCGCCGAGGCATTCATAGAGGCCGACAACCAGTATGCACCTTCATCTGACAAGGCATACTCAACGGCAAGCCTCACCATTGTGGATGATGAGTCGCCATACTTGGCACTCACCTCACGCAGCGCAAGCATTGCCGAAGGCGGAAGCGTGACGGTGACTGTGACGAGATACGTAGCAACAGCGAGCGGCGACCTCGTCGTAAATCTCTCTTCCGCTGCATCTGACATCACCGTGCCTCCATCAGTGACTATCCCATCGGGATATTCTTCAACGACATTCACTGTAAGTGCGGCAAAGAATACCACCGAAGGCGACGAGAGACAAGTGACCATCACCGCCAACGGCGCAAATATCGCACAAGGACAGATAACACTGAGAGTGACCGACCGCACACTGCCTGACGCCACAATAGCATCGGTAGGACATGAGGGCGAACTCTACTCGGGCATTGAGGCATCGTTCAAAGCCGTTGTACAGAACGTGGGAACATCACCACTGCCAGAGAACTGCAAGATTGACTTCTACTTCGCAACATCAAGCAGTCTTGGAAGATACGTGACAAGCACTCCACTTTATTCAACAACCGTAGGACGTGAACTCGCCGCCGGCGATGAGACCACAGTGTCGTTCACTGCCGCCGTTCCGAATATCGTTGGAACACGCTATCTCTATGCCGTTGTCAACAGCGACAATGCCATCAACGAGTTCTCCTATGGCAACAACACCGTCAATGTGTTTGAGAAGGTTAATATCGAAGCTCCTTTCGCCGTAAAGGAAATCAGGACCGACAAGACCGACTACCTGCCAGGTGAATACATTCAGGTGGTGGGCAAGATGGAAGGCAAGCTCAACGGACAAACCGTGAGAGTGAGAATAACTCCTGCAAACTCTACAAGCGGCGGACAGAACAGCTATACCGACACTCAGATTGACGCTGCCGGCAATTTCTCCGCATCAGTGCTCGTTGACCGCTCCGCTTACGGCGAGATGAAGGTGGAGGCCACTGCCATCGGACAGACTGACCCTGCAAAGACCGTACAGGTGAATGTATATAACATGAGCATCAGCGACCTGTCATCCACTACCCTGACATGCGACGTTGACTATACCAAGACCGGCACCCTGCGCATACGCAACCTCTCAGGCAAGCCTGTCAGCGGTATCCAGCTCTCCAATACAACCCTGCCCTACGGCTGCGGACTCACTCTCGGCGCTGTTCCGTCAACCATCGCCGCAAGAAGCTATGTTGATGTCACCTATACCATCAACCCCACTGTGGCTATGGCAACGACAAGCTATGAGAGCTTCACAGTGAAGGCGGCTTGTGCAGAAGGTGTGAGCGTAGGACTGCCCTACCGCTACCTCTGCCGCGCCACAAGTGCAAACATCAGCATCAATCCTTCGCCGCTCTCTACAACTGTGCTTATCAATTCAAGCAGAACGGTGGATGTGAAGATAACCAACTACGGACTGAAGGAATCGGGCAAGATGTCAATCAACATCCCCTCTGACGTCAAATGGCTCACTTCACTCGCTCCCGAAGAACTGCCCTCACTGCAGCCAGGCGAGAGCAACACCATCAGACTGCAGCTCACATGCCAAAGCGACATGCACTCGGGCAGGACCTATTCTTCCCAGATAAACGTTACATCAGAGAATGGTGTGGCAAGGACGGCAAAGGTGAACGTTACTGTTACAGGTGACGAATACTCTGACCTCACCGTGACAGCAAAGGATGTATATGCCCTTACCAACAACGACTTCTCAAAGGTTGCCGGAGCTATCGTGAAGGTGAAGAACACACGCACTGGCAAGGTGGTGTTCACCGGATTGATGAACCAGCAAGGCTCATGGACTTGCGAACGTATGACCGAAGGCTCTTACGAGGTGAGCGTGCAGGGACTACGCCATGTGGCTGTAGCCAAGACAGTAAACGTAGGACCTGGCGAAAACAAGTCACTCGATTTCACACTGCCATACAGAGCCGTGCTTGCCAACTTCGTGACAACCCAGAACCTCGAGGACAACACCTATACCATGGTGTCAATGGTTGACATCGACAAAAACGCCCCACAGGCTATCGTGATACCGACATTCGAGGACAACGCATTTGAGGAAACCTCAGGCACTACCAATATCGTGCTGACCAACGTGGGCAGCTACACCGCCGTAGCCCCCATCCTCTACTTCCCAAGCAATCTCGAAGGAGTGAGCATCAGTGCCGCCAACGGCTATCCCGCCATGCTCAACCCCGGCGAGAGCTATGTGCTTAATGTTTCATACACCTGTCCCGAGAACATGAAGCGCCGCATCATTGCATCAATGAAGATGACCTACGGCTTCAACGTTGCCGGACAGTTGCTTTACGAGAGCGATATCTGGCAGCATCTCATCGGCAAGGTAGTGATGCCCGAGAATCCCGAGAAGCCTGAACCATCGCCCATTATCCCCGACCCAGCAAAGGGAGATGACGTGGAAGACGGCGGCAATGAATACGAATCGGAGAACCTAGCCGAGGGCGACGACACCAAGGAGGCAGGAAGCTATCTGCCTACCGTGGGAGGTTACTTCACCCTCACCTTCGAGGATGTTTCTAAGATAAAGGCAGGACAGCCTGTCAATGCCACCCTCAAGATTACCAACAACAGTGACAGGGAAATGACTAAGGTTCGCTTTATCCACAACGCATGGGACAAGGAAACCGAAGAGCAGGACCTCACCGACAAGGTGACATTCACCTCTGACGGTACAACCACAGTTGCGGCAAACAGCGAAACAGAAATCAAACTCCAGTTCACTCCTGAGGAGACAATAGCAGCCAACGGCGCTATCGACATACTTCTCGGAGGCCAGTTGGCATACTTCTGGGGAGGCATCCAAAGCACTGCCATGATGCCTTACCTCTCACTGACAGTCAATCCAGTAGGCAAGGTGGCCCTGACATATCTCGTGCAGAGAGACTTCATCGGAGTAAACCGTCCTGCAGAGTTGGTGATGAAGGTGCGCAACATCGGTTCCGCCAAGGTTGACACCGTCACAGTGATGAACTCTGACTTCAGCTTGTTGTCGAATATCGACGGCAAGACAGTGGCTTACAACCTGCTCTACTCCGACCGCGACAGCGAGGCAGGATTCTATGACTTCACCGCTGCGGCGTCAAGTAGCATTTTGCCAGAGAATAGCAGCATCTTCCACTGGATGTATAACTCCAATGACTCCGCCCACGTGGCCGACATAAGCAAGATTGCCGACGCAACTAACGTAAGTTATGACGGAGGCGACATGGAGGTGAGCATCGACGGAATATACGAACTCGTGCGCAGTGTCCGTTCCACTCACGACACTACAACATCTGACTCGGAAGATGAAGGAGAAAATGCCGCAAACATCGAATACACCATTGCAGCATTGGCACAGGGCAACAGCTATCTCGTCAACACAGATGACGACGAGGAGCGACAGCCGGATGCCATCATCACAGCAGATTCAAACGAACTGACACCGGTGGAGAATGTATCTGAAGACTGCACCATTTCAGGGTCGAGCGGCACATATACCCTTACTCTCAAAGCCAAGGCAGCAGGATGGGTTTATGGAGAAATCACCGACCCGACCAACGGTGTGATGATGCTCACCAAGGTGGTGAGAAACAGCGACGGAGCGACAGTGTCAGCAGCCAACTTCTGGCAGACCGACTGCACCGTTGGCATCGACTACACAATGCTCAACGAGAACCTCCTCCACTTCGCCGACTATATCAGTGGAACAAGCGAGACATATACACTCACGTTTGAACCACGTCCGGGAGACAAGCTGAAGGTGACAGCCTTCCATCTGTTCGACGCCGACGGCAAGGATATCACGGCATCCACCCTGAAAAAACCTGTAAAAAAGGTAAGAGTGGAATTCAACAAGACAATCCGCAATCTCTATCTCCAGTATGTTTCTCTCGCCATCAACGGCGAGATGCAGAGTCTCGGTGACAATGTCCTCGACAGGGCATCTTATCAGGACTTCACCATAAGTTTGGAGAACGTAGTTGCAACTCCGGGCAAGCACACCTTCACAGTACAACTCGACAAACTGAAGGAAAAGGTGTCGAAGACCAACGGAGAAGGCTCCGACTCTATCGTATGGAACGAGGAATTCACCATAAAGGGCAAGCTCGACATCGCAGTGGCTCCCGAGAATACATACGGAACCATCGACAAGGAGAGCGGCGAGTATGAACTCGGAGCACTCAAGCTCACAGCCAAGGCAAACAGCGGTTATCGCTTCGCTTACTGGACTGTGAACGGCGAGCGCGTGGAGGACAACACTATCCTCGAGAACAACGGAACGGTTCTCAACTACACCGTGACAGGAGACGCTGCCATCCGAGCTTACTTCACTCCTGTGACACACAAGGTGACAGTGAAGAAACCGGAAAACGGAATGATAGCAGGTTCTGCTGATGGTACATACAACTCCAACGAAACAGTAAGATGGGTTGCCATTCCAAGCAACGGCTATATCATCGAAAAGTGGATTATCAACGGCGAAGACTACTCTGAGTCGAACGATGTGCTCAATTACACTCTCACCGACGAGGTTGAGGACGTGGAGGTTGAGGTAATCTTCAAACCGCTCCAGCAGGAATTCATATTGAATGAAAGCGAGGGCTGGAACTGGTCGTCACATATCTTCGGCATTGCAATTAAGGCAGACAACTTCACCCTGCCTGATAACGTAGTACGAATCCTCAGCCAAATTGAGGAAATGTATAACGACCCGGTTATCGGTTGGACAGGCAAGATTAGCGACATCTCTGCGGCACAGTCGCTGAAGGTGTTCACCAATGGTTCTGCCGATATTACCCTCAGTGGAGAGATCTTCAACCCCAAGCACGATGCCATCATCCTCAACAAGGGATGGAACTGGATTGGTTATCCCCTTGACAAGGAGATGAACATTGCCGACGCCCTCGCCAACCTGCAGGCTGAGGAAGGCGACATTGTCAGCAACCTCAATGACGGATTCTCCACTTACGAGAATGGAACATGGAACGGCGACATCACCACTTTGGTTCCAGGACAGGGCTATCAGTACAAGTCGGTATCCGACAAGTCGTTCTATTATAATAATGTTCGTTTGTGCGAGTCGAAGCCTTCGGCAAGCAAGACGGTAGAACCCAACTACACCCCATGGGATGTAGAAGTTCATGCCCACCCGAGCCTGATGTGCATCGTGGCAGAGGTATATGACGGCAATGCTCCCGCCATAGACGGAGCCTACACTGTGGGTGCCTTCGTGGGCGAGGAATGCAGGGGCATAGGCAAGTATGTCAACGGCAAGATCTACCTCACCGTACATGGTGGCAACACCACCTCAGAGCAGGTGCGCTTCGTGGCTATCGAGAACGCCAGCGGAAAGCTCTTTGACATCAAGGAGCATACCGAGTTCAAGTCGGATGCCCTTGGCACTGCCAAGAGTCCGTTCCGCATGACATTCGGCACTCCCACAGGCATCAACGGCATCAGCGACAGCTCTGCATCATCTTCGGATGTCTATAACCTTGGCGGACAGAAAGTCAAGGATGCAGACGACAATGGTATATATATCATTGGCGAGAAGAAGATAATGAAGAACAACAAGTAGCACTCAATGACAATTTGTCAGTCGATTGACAAGTTTGTCACTTCATCCTCCCTTTGGCACAGTTTTCGCCATTGGGAGGATGAACCGTTTTAACACCACAGCGGCATTGACGGCGAGAATATAACATTAAAGTGTAACATTAAAAATATAAAAAGATTATGAACATCAAACCATTAGCAGACAGAGTTCTCATACTCCCTGCACCAGCAGAAGAGAAGGTCGGCGGCATCATCATCCCCGACACAGCAAAGGAAAAACCACTCCGCGGCAAGGTCGTTGCAGCAGGTAACGGTACCAAGGACGAGGAGATGATTCTCAAGGAAGGCGACACCGTTCTCTACGGCAAGTATGCCGGAACTGAACTCGAATACGAGGGTACTAAATATCTCATGATGCGCCAGAGCGACGTGCTCGCAGTGATTGAGTAATTAGGAATTAGGAATTAGGAATTAAAATTTAAGGAATTATGGCAAAAGAAATAAAATTCGATACTGACGCCCGCGAACTACTGAAAAGGGGCGTTGACCAGTTGGCTAATGCAGTCAAGGTTACTCTCGGTCCTAAGGGCCGCAACGTTATCATTGAGAAGAAGTTTGGTGCTCCGCAGATTACCAAGGACGGTGTTACCGTAGCCAAGGAGGTAGAGCTCGAGGACCACTTCGAGAACACTGGCGCAAAGCTCGTGAAGAGCGTAGCCAGCAAGACCGGTGATGACGCCGGCGACGGAACAACCACCGCCACCATCCTCACACAGAGCATCGTGAACGTAGGTCTGAAGAATGTCACCGCAGGTGCCAATCCTATGGACCTCAAGCGTGGTATCGACAAGGCAGTTGCCGCTGTTGTCGAGTATATCAAAGACCATGCCGAGCAGGTTGGCGACAACTACGACAAGATTGAGCAGGTGGCTACCGTATCTGCCAACAACGACCCTGAGATTGGTAAGCTCATTGCCGACGCCATGCGCAAGGTGAGCAAGGACGGAGTGATCACCATCGAGGAGAGCAAGAGCCGCGACACATATACAAATGTTGTAGAGGGAATGCAGTTCGACCGTGGTTATCTGAGCGGATACTTCGTGACAGATGCCGACAAGATGGAGTGCACAATGGACAACCCCTACATCCTGCTCTACGACAAGAAGATCAGCAACATCAAGGACTTCCTGCCTATCCTGCAGCCTGCTGCCGAAAGCGGACGCCCAATGCTTGTAATCGCCGAGGATGTTGACTCAGAGGCTCTGACAACACTCGTTGTCAACCGTCTGCGTGGCGGATTGAAGATTTGCGCTGTCAAGGCTCCTGGCTTCGGCGACCGCCGCAAGGCTATGCTCGAGGATATCGCCACACTTACTGGCGGTGTAGTCATCAGCGAGGAGAAGGGCTTGAAGCTCGAGCAGGCTACTCTCGATATGCTTGGCTCATGCGAGAAGGTAACTGTAAGCAAGGACAACACCACCATCGTGAACGGTGCCGGCGACAAGCAGCAGATTGCCGACCGTGTTGCAATGATCAAGAACGAGATTGCCAACACCACAAGCTCCTATGACAAGGAGAAGCTGCAGGAGCGTCTTGCCAAGATGTCAGGCGGTGTGGCAGTGCTCTACGTGGGTGCCAACAGTGAGGTTGAGATGAAGGAGAAGAAGGACCGCGTTGACGACGCTCTCTGCGCCACACGCGCTGCCGTTGAGGAAGGTGTTGTTGCCGGTGGCGGTACAACATATATCCGCGCTCTCGACGCCCTGAAGGACCTGAAGGGTGACAACGCCGACGAGCAGACTGGTATCAACATCGTGGTTCGCGCCATTGAGGAGCCTCTGCGCCAGATTGTTGCCAACGCCGGTGGCGAGGGTGCAGTTGTTGTACAGAAGGTACGCGAGGGCGAGGGTGACTACGGTTACAATGCCCGCACCGAGGTCTTCGAAGACCTGCGCAAGGCTGGTGTGATCGACCCTGCCAAGGTGGCTCGTGTAGCTCTTGAGAATGCCGCATCTATCGCTGGCATGTTCCTCACTACCGAGTGCCTCATCGTTGACAAACCCGAGGAGAATCCCGCTCCTATGGGAGGTGCTCCGGGCATGGGCGGAATGATGTAATTGTAAAGTCGATATAGCAAAACGCGGGGGCTGCCTGACAAAACGAGGTAGTCCCCGTGTTGTTTTTACACTTTTTAATTATTTTCTTCGTAAAATATTTGGTGATAAGTGGAATAATCACTAATTTTGCACCGAAAAATTAAATACGTAGCCAATAAAAAGGTAGAAAACATTATTTATGTTTCATTTTAACTTAGATTATTATTCCGTGAGGAATACAAAGATATTTTTTTGATTTGTTTTAGTAGATTAGTTTTTAAGTAGTTTGTTTTTGGAGATCGGTCGCCGTGAGGCAACCGATTTTTTTTGTATTCATTGAACATGGTTTTTATATTGAACACAGAGGCACGGAGACACGGAGTTTTTTATTTTAAACACAAAGACACAAAGAGACTATGTTCTTTTTAGTCGGCGGAAGATACAGAGAGCAGATAAATCTGCTTTGACTAAGGACACAAAGATTTCCATCCGCAAGGCTTTGTGGCGACTTTTAAGTCGCTTGTTGTCTTTGTATCCAGAAAAATCTTCGTTCCTTTGTGTCTTAGTGTTAAATTCCTTAATTCTTAATTCTTAACTCTTAATTCTATTTGAACACAGAGGCACGGAGACACAGAGTTTTTATCTCTGTATCTTCAGAAAACTTAATATTATTCTCTGTGCCTCCGTGTCTCTGTGTTTAATTAATTATCCGTGACTCTGTATTCAGATTATGTTGAGTTAAATATCGTAAAATAGCATGATTTCTATTATAAAATAACTACCTTTGCCCAAAATTTTAATTAAAATGAAAATGTACAAAGAAGAACAAATACTCGTAGGCATCACAGGCAAGGACCGTCCTGGCCTAACAGCATCCTTTATGGACATACTCGCACATCACAACGCGAATATCCTCGACATCGGCCAGGCCGACATCCACAGTACACTCTCCCTCGGAATACTCTTCCGCATCAGCGAAAAGCAGTCGGGACAGGTGATGAAGGAACTGCTATTCAAAGCCACCGAACTCGGCGTGAACATCAGTTTCTCACCCATCGACGACGAGGAATACGAGAGCTGGGTGGAGCTACAGGGCAAAAACCGATACATCCTCACCATCATCGGGCGCCATCTCAACGCACGACAGATCGCATCTGCTGCGGTTGTCATCAAGGACCAGGGACTCAACATCGACTCTATTGTGCGCCTCACCGGTCGTCAGAGCATCAAGCATCCAGAGCGCAATGTGAGGGCATGCATCGAGTTCTCGCTGCGAGGCACTCCCACCGACATCAACGACATGCGCTCGCAACTCATGCAACTGTCATCGGAGATGGAGTTTGACTTCTCACTGCAGCGCGACAACATGTTCCGCCGCATGCGCCGACTCATCTGCTTTGATATGGACTCCACGCTTATCCAGACGGAGTGTATAGACGAACTGGCGATAAGAGCCGGAGTGGGCGACAAAGTGAAGGAAATCACCGAGAGGGCAATGCGAGGAGAGATTGACTTCAAGGAGAGTTTCAAGGAGAGAGTGGCACTGCTCAAGGGACTTGACGTGAGCGTGATGCAGGACATCGCCGAGAAACTGCCCATCACCGAGGGCGTTGACCGACTGATGGCTGTGCTCAAGCGCTATGGCTATAAGATTGCCATCCTCAGCGGAGGATTCACCTTCTTCGGCGAATACCTACAGCGCAAGTATGGCATCGACTATATGTATGCCAACGAACTCGAGATTGACGACAACGGCAAACTCACAGGCAACTACGTGGGCGAGATTGTGGATGGCCACCGGAAGGCCGAACTGCTCAAACTCATTGCACAGGTGGAAAAAGTAAACCTGGCACAGACGATTGCCGTGGGCGACGGAGCCAACGACCTACCGATGATTTCCGAAGCAGGACTCGGTATCGCCTTCCATGCCAAGCCTCGCGTGCAGGCCAACGCCAAGCAGTCCATCAACACCATCGGTCTCGACGGAGTGCTCTACTTCCTCGGATTCAAGGACTCATATATCATGACAGAACAATAAGGAACATTAAAAAAGAAAAACTTTCGAATCTTTTCACAGATATAACAAACAAAAGAAGAGGGACAATAACAAATAAAAATATATTATATGAAAACATTTTATCGTTTAGCACACCGCTTCAAAAGTAGTTTGTTAGAAATAACTACTGATAATGTCTTTGACCTTTCGGAAGAATACATATGTCTAAATACTCAAAAGAAAGTTCTTGAGAATATAACATTTAGAGTGGCAACAGGTAAGAAATCCTATGATATTATTCGTTTTTTTGAATCTGTAGGCCATTTTTATTCCCAAAGAATTATTGACGTGCTCTCGCAATTTATTGACATGTCCGACAAGTGCTATCCGATTAAAATAAAGGATGTCGATATGCAATATTATGTCCTTTACAATTTATCTTATGTTCCTTATATAAATAGCAAAGAAAACAATTTTCTTGAAGAACCGACTTTCATTGATACTCAAAAAATGTCTGCCCCTATTTTCTGTATAAAAAACACAGGTTGGTTATTTGTCACAGAAGAGGTAAAGGATGCCCTATTTGACAATAAAATCACCAATATATCTCTCGAGGAATGTTTCAGTTGCTCAAGGGAGGGGTATGAACGTATAAAGAAAACGGGGATTTGGCCTGAAGTCCGTGTGTATGAAGACAGACAAAAAAACATGATAACGACTGAATATTATAGATTATGATTTCACTGTATAATTTTAATCACAGGTTTAAGAAAGGAATGCTGGAGATTACTCCAGATGTGGAAGTTGAGGATATATGGAAGTACCTACTGCCGATGAGCACGGAGAAAATGCCCGACGGCATAGGGTTCAGTGTAGTTAGAGGCAACAAGCAGTATGACATCATTAGGCTACATGAGGGTGGACAAAGATTTTTCTCGCAGAAAGTCATTGACATCCTGTCGGGATTTGAAGATATGTCCGACAAATGCTATCCTATATATATAAAGGATGTGGATACGCAATATTATATCATATACAACCTTAAGGCCTATACATGGTATAATAATAGGAGGTTTTTAGATAAGGACGCTCCAAGATATTACGATATCCAGAATGCCTCCAAGTATATCTATGCTATTGGTGGAACATTGAATATCATCGTCAACGAAGAAGTGAAGGATGCCTTGGTGCGGGAAAACATCTCAAATATGGAACTCACGGAATGTTTCGGATGCACAAAGGGAGAATTCGAATGGATTTGGGAGACGGACGAAGAACCGACGGTGCATTTCTATAAGGATAAGTAATGAGACTTTGTGTTTAAAATCTGCATTTTTTAATACTTTTCCTTTGTTATATCGGAAATAATGCGTATATTTGCAGCAAATTATGTTGAATTGTGTGTTGAATAAAGAATATATGCCAGAGATTTGTAGATTTTATAGTATTATAATAATAGAAAAAATTGAACCATTAATATAAGAAAGGAGATTTATTATGCTTAAAGTTAAAGATGTTGATTATCTGAATAATTATCGCCTTGCACTTTTATTTAGCGACGGTGTGAAAAAGGAAGTAGATCTGGAACCTTACCTTAATGGTGAAGTGTTTGGACCACTCCGCGACATAAACCTGTTTGTTCAATACGGATTAACCCCGACTACAATAGAATGGGCAAATGGGGCTGATTTGGCACCGGAATTTCTTTATCGGATTGGGAAGTAAGTATGTCAACTCGTTCTTCGGTTACAGATTCTGAATTCATTAATAACATTTTATAATACATGAGAAAAACCATTATCGCAACCTGCGCAGCTGCCATCGTATGCGGCAGTGCAATGGCTAAGGGAGACAATCCCTTCCTGAGCAAGTACACCACGCCCTACGGCATACCGCCGTTTGAGCAAATCAAGGTGGAACACTACAAACCCGCCTTCGTCAAGGGTATGGAGGAACACAAAAAGGAGATTGACGCCATCGTCAACAACAAGAAAACGGCTACCTTCGAGAACACCATCGCT
>JALERP010000096.1 GCA_022764085.1 Prevotella sp. | reverse complement strand
ATGAAGTTCGACTTGCCCTTTTCATTCTCGCGCGAAACAAGAAGCAGCATCTTTGCCTGACGCTTGAGCTTGCGCTCGAAGAACGCTACCACACTGATTAGGATAACAATGGCTATCAGGGCACATACTCCTCCAAGAATGTATTTCTCATTACGCTCAAAGAAACTTATGGGTTTGCCGAAATAGAAGGCATTCTTGGGATAGAGATTCTCGGGGATGCCGTATTTCTTCAACGTCTGGTAGTTCAGGTATGTGTTGGCGTTGTCCAACTTCACCAAGGGCATATCCTTGGGTTGCACACCGTTCTCTATCTTCATAAGCACGTTGATGAGGGCGGATTGCAGTTCTTCGGAAGTAGAATATATACCGCCGGCAAGCACTCCATCGCGTATGCCCACATCAAAAAGACCGAACACCACATCATCGGTCAGCGAACTGGCTATATTTCTCATGGCATTATCAGGATAAAGGGCACGGGTGGCGGAGTTCTTGCTCTGACTGAACCACGAGTCGAAGATAACCGCGGTATGCTTCGGAAGTGTGGCCAAGCGGGTTTTCAGTTGGGCTGTGGTGAGATCTCTGTTGTTGAGGTCGATAAGGTCGAGACTCGGATATTTCTCGCTAACTATCCGTTTGATCTTTTCCCTCACCATATATCCTATCTGCCATGTGTCGCTCACGAGGGCAAGGTGTCGGGTCTGCGGTTTCAGACGCAAAGCGAGTCCTATGGTGGGCTCAACAAAAAACGGGTCGTTGATGAGTGTGGCATTTATTCCCTTGCGCGAGTCCTCCAATGAAATTTTCATGTCGTCGGTAATCTCGCGGCAAGAACTGTAGTTAGAAGCACTGATGGTGTAGGTGCCGGAGAAAATGGCAACGCAGGGCACATTCTTCCATTCCTCAGACATATATGTACGATACATTATCCAGGCTTCCTCGCCAAGCAGCACCACGATATTCTTCTTGTTGGCATCGTGCTCGTCCATAAGCCGCTCGGCCTTATTACGCATGAAACTGCTGTCACGATTGGCTACGAGGTCGAGATAATCCACCTCGACATTCCATTTGAGGTCAACCGAAAAGTGTGAAACAATAGAACTTTCAAGTGCTCCGGCCCAACCGTATCCTTGAAAATACGAACTGAGCACGAGCACCTTGTTCTCCTGACGTTCAGTAGTCTTTCCCCCGTAAGTTGCCATAATATTTAAATTGGCAATAATGGCAATGTTAATTAATAACAATAGTTTTTTATTCATGATATATTATTGTTATGCTGTGGATCTTTAGGTCCATTATTTAATTTTTATTCATTACACTGTTGACATAATAACTTTTGGGACTGATACCTTTTAACTTTACAAAGTAGCGATGAAACGACGAGAGGGAATTGAAGCCACTCCTCAGCGCCACTACCGACATCGATTTCCTGCCTTGTTCGGGCATCATCTCGATGATACGACACGCCTCGTTGATTCGGAAAGTGTTGATATAGTCGAAGAATGATGTGTTGAGCGTATTGTTCAGGTAGTCCGACAGGTAAGTCTTGTTGGTGCCGATGGCAGTGGCCACGTCGGTTATGGTAAGCTTCGGATTGAGATAGAGTTTGTCTTGACTCATCTTCTGTTCTAACCTTACTGCCAATATGTAGTTAAGCGACACTACATCATCATCCGACTTGGGTTCTTCAATTTCCTCAGTAGCTTGCTCATCTTCGTTTTCGACCGGCTTCAGGGTTCTAACCACCCGATGTCTTCTTGAAAAGAGGAAAAGGAATGTCCATAATGCCATGGAGAAGATATTGTATAGTGCTTCGCTTAGCCATGTGGTATTGGCGAACGCCAAGTTATACACAAACAGTGATAAGAAAAATGCCACACTCGACACCACAACCCAAGCTACATCTATATTTTCCTTATAGGAATAGTTATGTTTTATATATTGTCGATACCTCACCGAGAACACTACAACGAGGTACATGGTTGCCACAGCCACGACAAAAGCAACTGAAAAAGCGCAAAAAACCACGATTTCATCGGGGAAAATCAAGAATAGCGGTATGAATAACGCCTGCATAGACAACAATGCGGCTAACTGACGGCGAGTGGGATAACCAGGATTGGTGGCTTCGATGAAGAAGGCACAGGCAAGAGGTATGAACAGAAGGTCGACAGTTTTGACAAAATCATCGAGCCAAAAGGAGTTTTTCCATTGAGCAAAGATGAACACAGAATCCTTTATGTAACCGAAAACAATGAATATAGTTGTATAGAATAATAGTCTCATCATCCTGCTGCGGTGTCTGTATGCATATAGTTTAATACACCAGAACACGAAGAATAGTGTTATGGCGCCCCGTATAAAATGGGCAAATGCTTCAACTGTCGATAATTGTTGTTCCATATGTAATATTTTTAAATAAGTGAAATTTATTTTGCAAAGATACAACTTTTATTCATAATACACTGCTGTTAGGAACGAATAATAGAGGAAAAATCTTAGTTATTTTCTTTATTGACACATTTTTTCCGTATTGACACAATTTATAATAGCAATAAAGCCGCCTTCAAGAGCTCTCGAAAGCGGTCTTTTCTCCATTATCTCTCCGTCGGCAGTAGCATGCGCATCAAGTTCGCAACCATATACTCCTGCTTC
>JALERP010000046.1 GCA_022764085.1 Prevotella sp. | reverse complement strand
TGATATTTTCAGCCTCTACATTACTGCCAAGGAAATGAAACATGGTGAAATTGCCGTCAGCCCCTTGTGTCTGTCCGCGGTTGCATGCAAGCACAACGTCTTCGGCACTGTCGCCAAGACCGATGAGTCTCAGCCTGCTTGCCTTTACCTCTATGGCGTAAGGCGTTCCCTCTCCCGGATTGGGCTTTCTTATCGCCTCGTCGTCAGGGTTGTCCATCCAATACACAGATGGACAGATGTATATCTCCGTCCATAGAGTGTCTTCATTGTTATGCTTGTCGGCAAAAGCCAAGGCATCGCTGACAGAGGCGAAAAGGAAGTTTTTCTCCTTCGCCTTCTTCGTGTCATCCACAAGCAGGCAATGCCTGTTGGTATTCATAGTCACTCCTTTGTATCTAAACGATACCTGTGCTTCGGCAGAAATGATATATGCCCAGGCTGCAATAACCGCAAACCATATTTTGGTGGTGTTTCTTCTCATCGTCATTATAGTCCTAAAATAATAGCTGCAAAATTACACATTATTTATTAATTATGTCCAATGAAAACATTGATAAAAACGGAAAAGATGTTAATTTCATGCACTTTTTCTCTTGATTATTTCACGGAATAATTTGAAAAGTGTAATCACAACCCCTGAGATGCACTGCGAGGGTTGCGAGAACAAGATCAAGAAGAACATCCGTTTCGTAAAGGGAACAAAGAAGATTGAGACATCAGTGCCCAATCAGACGGTAACCATCGTATATGACGGCAGGAAGACCACCTATGCCGACTATGAGTCGGCATTCAAGAAGATAGGGTATAGCGTCAAGAAGGTGAAGAGGTGATTAACGATGCCTTTTTATGGCAAAAAACGGTTAAATGTTTGGTGAATCCAAATATATTCCTTAACTTTGCAACGATTTACAGGCTAATCACTCCTGCAACATACATGAAACTATGGGTACATACATTAATAGAGGCAATAATGCTTTCCGCAACATCGTGAGTCATGAGTATATTGACAAGACGTCGCTGATACCATTCATCAACGAAACTCTCAACTCCGAGAGCCGCTACAGTTGCGTTACTCGCTGCCGACGCTTCGGCAAGTCGATGGCGGCAAAGATGCTGTGTGCCTATTATGACAAGTCGTGCGACTCGCGCGAGCTGTTTCGTGGCTTGAAGGCGGAGCAGGACAAGTCATTCGAGACATATCTCAACCGATATGTCGTGATATATCTTGACGTGACATCATTCACCGCACGACCAGAACTCAGGGTTAATATTGTGCGGAATATACAGTCTGAGATTATTTATGAGTTAAAGGATGCATTTCCCGATGTGAAGTATAAGGAGGGGGCTGATCTTATGGATACCCTTGCCGCCATCCACCAAGGTACTGGTGAGAAGTTCTTTTTCATCATCGACGAGTGGGATGCGATATGCCGCGAGTTTCCCGAACGTCAGAAGATGAAGGGTGACCCTGCAACGGTCGTTCCCACCATCTTGGACGAGTATGTAATGCTTCTTCGTCGTTTGTTCAAGACCCAAGATTCGGATGAGGTCTTCGCCGGAGCATATCTCACAGGCATCTTGCCCATAAAGAGATACAACACCGAGTCGGCACTGAACAATTTCTGCGAATATTCGATGATACGTCCTGGCAAGACGGCTAGGGATTTGGGATTCACGCATGAGGAAGTGGAGGCGTTATGCGAGAAACACGAAATGGACTTGCGTGAAATGGAACGCTGGTATGACGGTTATCGCATAGGAAGGGCTTCACGCATGTTTAATCCCTATTCGGTGGTCAAGGCTATCAGGAATGAAGAGTATGGCAGCTACTGGACAACCACTGGGGCATACGACTCGGTAATCACCTATATCCAGATGAATTACGAAGGGTTGAAGGACGACATCATACGTATGCTGACGGGAGAACGTGTAAGTGTCAACACACTTAAGTTCCAGAATGATATGCACATAGTGAGAAGCAAGAACGATGTACTTACCGTTTTGATTCACCTTGGCTACCTTGCCTACGATGAAGACAAGAGGAAGTGTTTTATACCTAATAAGGAGGTTGCCGACGAATTCCAAAATGCAGTGGAAGATACAGCCTGGACTCGTATCGCCAAAGTGCTGACTGACTCCGAGAATCTTCTTGAAGCTACAATTTCCGGCAACGAGCAAGTCGTGGCTTCAGCCATCGAACTGGCACACGACGAGAACACCAGCATCCTCTCCTACAACGACGAAAACTCACTTGCCTGCGTGCTCTCCCTGGCATATATCTGGGCAAAAAACGAGTACATCATCCATCGTGAGTATGCCACTGGCAAGGGCTATGCCGACCTTGTTCTGATTCCCCGTCGCAATGTCTCCAAGCTAGCCCTGGTCATAGAGCTGAAGTTCAATCATTCAGCCGATACAGCCATCGACCAGATTAAGCGCAAGGCCTATCCCTCGAAGATAGCGGAATACACCGGCGCCATCCTTCTCGTAGGCATCAACTACGATAAGGAGACGAAGCAACATTCTTGCAAGATAGAAAGACTCACGAAGGGATTAACAACGCCGTATCTTGCATGAATGTTTCTTGCTTTTTTTGTCATAGTTGATGCCGACTAAGAGTATGTTTCCGGTATAATCAGACAAGATGCCGGCATAGTTCTTCTCAACAATCTGTTTGATGGCGGCATCTGCGTCTTTGTTGTATTTCAACTCCAAAAGTATGGCGGGGGAATCAACATGACGCCTTGGGACGAGAACAATATCTGCAAATCCTTTGCCAGCCGGCAACTCCCTGTGGAAAACATAATTGTTTCTTGCATAATAATAGGCAATTGAGAGTACACAGGAGAGAGAATTCTCATTGTTGTATGACAGTATGCTTGTTTCCTGGTCATGAACTCTTTCAATGCCTGCGGCAACAGCTTCTTCATCTTCAGCAAGAGTGGCATTAAGTAGTTCTTCAGAAGCCGCGAGTGCATTCGACACCACCGTCCAGTTGTTCGCATTCACCGCATTCACCATCTCCCCGCCGACCTCTTTGTTGGGAATATAACATTCCCCACGTTCACGGTCGTATGACAAGTAGCCAAGATGAATAAGAACAGTGAATACATCGTCCTTGTTGTTGATAATTGACATGTCGTTGACGAAACTAGTGGTGTTGACTTTGCATTTCCCCCCGGCAAGCATGTTGATAATGTCATCCTTCAAACCGTCGAAATTCATTCTGATGTATTGCGCCACACTGTCGTAGGCTCCCGTAGCAGCCCAATAACTGTTGCATTCTCTTGACAGTATAGCCTGCATCACAGAACTCGGATTGAATATCGACGACTTTTTGCCGATGCGATATCCATCATACCATTTCTCCATCTCGTCCAACTCCATGGAGTATCTTCCGCACAAGTCCTTAACCTCATCCTTGGTGAATCCAAAGTATGTGTCCATCTGGCGAGGCATCACCATCGAATATTCCCAGAAGTTGTTCAGGGCAGACTGTGTCTTATATTTTTTTATTGGCAGTATGCCAGTGAGATATACACCTGCAAATACCCTGGCGGCATGTACGCTCTTGAACATACTGCGCAACCATGTTATGTATTCGTCTATTTCTGGAGAACCAGGTTTTAAATCGCGGCAAATGGCATCCCACTCGTCAATGATGAGGAAAAACTGCTCGCCTGTCTGTTCTGCAATTTTCAATAGCGTTATGATTAGGTTGTCTTTCTCCTTGATATCTCTTACATCAGGAAATTCGTGCAATATGTCTTCCTTCAGTTCTTGTTGTATTTCTCCTACGATATTGCCGTCTCTTGAGAATTTCGGCGTGAAATCTGTCATGTCGAGATAGATGACGGAATATTTGTTGAGATGTTTTTCAAATGACGGGCATTTGCTGATTTTCAGGTCGCTGAAAAGTTGCCGCGAGTCGCATGACTTGTCATAGTATGCGCACAACATCTTAGCCGCCATTGATTTACCAAAACGGCGGGAACGTGTGACACATGTGAAACGGTGCTCTGTGAAGAGTGTCCCATTGACAATGTCTATAAGTTCCGACTTGTCGGTATATTCACCGTTTCTGATGCTCGCAAATGCGTAATTACCTATGTTTATGTATGTGCCCATTTTTCGCTGCAAATATACTGCTTTTTTATGAATTATCAAAGGAAAAGTGTTAAAATTATGCTCTTCTGATAAAAAATCCTCTAAAAGTTTTCTCTTTTCGGATAATATTCGTACCTTTGGTGCGGATTTTCAATAACATTGTGGGTAAAAACAAAGCATTCGCTATTATTCGCGTTCAGCCAAAAGCGTAGGAAACTTTCATGGATATAACGTAACAAGAATAATATGTGAAAAGGTGTCTGTAGATATATGGATGCCTCTGACATCATTATTAGCAATGCATTCACGCAATAGGCGTGATGCATTCTTATATGATGTCTGAGGTTTCCTTCCTACGCTACCTCAAAGCTGAACGCAATAAGGTGCATCGCGCCATTATTGTGTCTCAGCGTGATTGATAGTTGAGTGCCTAACAACTATCAATATTTTATGGCAAACAAAAATCTGAATTCAGCCAAGACGGCAAAGAAGGATGAGTTCTACACTCAGATGTCCGACATAGAGATGGAGTTGCAGCATTATTGGCAGCATTTCCATGGCAAAACTGTGCTTTGCAACTGCGATGATCCTTACGAAAGTAACTTCTTCAAATATTTCGCCCTTCATTTCAATCATCTTGGATTGAAGAAACTCATCTGCACATGCTATAATGGTTCTCCCATTCAAGGGGATGAATTAACGTTGGCATTTAATTTTGGTAATGAAGAGCCCAAGAAGATTGCCCATAAGGTGGTGATAACAGAGGTGAAAGACCTCAATGGTGATGGAGCCGTTGACCTATCGG
>JALERP010000026.1 GCA_022764085.1 Prevotella sp. | reverse complement strand
AATGATAGTAAGATACTGCTTCACGATCCATTCGTAATAGTCTGCCATGCGCTGATGCATCTCCTCTGTCATATTGGCAGTGCTTACGCTATTGCCGTTTTTGTCGTCCATACCCATGTCAAACTCCGACACACGGCAAAGCTTGCCGCTCTGAGCCATCAGCTTAAACATCTGTTTGATATACTTCTTACGGTTGTTCAGTTCACTGTCGCTCATACTGCACGAGAGGTGCATCTGCGTACCGATACCGTCAATCTTAGTAACTCCGTCAGCCTCCCATTTCTTTATCCAGTTGATGAGCGACCTGAGCTTCTTGTTGTTATCCCAGAAGCTTTCGAGGTTGTAGTCGTTGATAAAGAGCTTAATGTCCTCGGGACCATACTTGCGTGCAAGACGCACTGCCTGACGCACATATTCGAGGTCGCCCATGTAGTCCTGCCAATAGAAGGCATCGCCACCCACGTCCCATGTACCATTGGGGTTGTATCCTTCAGAATGTTGCAGGGTATAGTTACCCTCGCCGTCGTTGCCTCCGCCCGAGATAGCCTCGTTGACAACATCCCATGCCTTAACCTTGCCGCCACATGCTTTCATCATGCCACTTATCCACTTGTCCATGGCATATACGAGAGTGTCATGGCGTTCCTCCTGTGAAAGTGGAATACTCGACGGCACGTAAACGTAAGACAAATGTTCGCAGATAGCAGGCGTCTCCACACCGCCACGATTGGTCTTTATCTTGAATGAAGATACGTCAGAACCCTCAAGGTCACCATTCTTTATCTTCTCAGTGCCGTTGATTTTCAGACTCACATTATCAAAATAATAGTTGTTGGCATCAGTCAGCTCGCTCAGATTAAATGCGATACTCTTTCCTGCCTTACTGAATGTACCCGACACCTTGATTGTCTTCCACTCTGTTGTGAAAGGAATATTGCCGAGAGCCTCATAATGGACATAATTAGAGGGATCGTTGTGAATCTGTGTGGATGCCGTGGCAGCCTTGTCGGCACGCACATCAGCAGTGAACTCATACTTGGCACCTGCGCTAAAGCTACCTGGCACCAACCAGAACTGGTTGTCCCATGACTCATCGACACGCTCGGTGGCCTCCACCTTTAGGCAGCGGCGATCTTCCTCGATGGTCTTTCCCAACTTTGTTTCCTCAAACTTAATGTCGCGTATATATATGTCTCCCACATAATCACCACACTGCAACAGATAGAAGTTGCTGGCGTATGAAGCCTTGTAGTCGCGGGTTACGGTCTTCCATTCTGTATCAAATGCCACATCGCCACCAGGACCTCCTGACCAGTCGCCCAACTTAGTGTGGAACTTACCAGCCTTTGAGCCCTTCACGGTCATACTCATGCGATATGTCTTACCTTTCCCCATCAAGATATCCGTGCAAGCCAAGAACTGCACATCCCATGAATTGGTGTTCTTCTTTGTGCAGTTTACTTTAAGTCCGTCGGTAGAGCTGTACGACAATTTATATCCATAAGTACTTTCGTCGCTCTTCCACCCTACACTCTGGTTTGTGCGGAAATCTTTGTTATATACAGGCACATATATGCTCACATCACCGTCTTCAAGGTCGGGGGCCGGTTTGTCCTGCAACAGTTTGAGCAGCCATCCCTTGGGTTGCTGCGAGTGCCATGCAAGCGTGTGTCCATAAACTTCAAGTCCGGCGTTAGTGGCAGTATTGACAAATTTGGTGACTTTACTGAAGTTCATGTTTCCGTTGCCATCCACGCAGCTTGACATCTTCATGGCATTGCCTGCCACGGTCTCATTGGCATTCCTGTTGATGCAATCGCGCACCAACGACTTGTTGAGATAGTCATCGACAATGATTGCAAGTCCCATACGGAAATTAGGATACTTGTCTCGGTCGATATAGTCCTTCAGGTCGGCATAGTCGTCAAGATAACGATAGTTGGTGTCATTAGGCTTTCCCTTCTCAAAATTCTGTTGGGCCATACAGGGCAACGACATACCAAGACAAAGGATTAATGCGTTTAATTTTCTCATAATCAGTTAGTATTTTGGCAGATAAAAATTAAAAGAGTTAATGTGTTAATAACTAAACAACAGCTGCCACAATCCTGAAAAAGATGCAGCCGCTGTCGTTTAGTTTATATATAGGCCACAACACCTATATATTAGGGATGATTACTCAACAACAAACTTCTTGCCGTTCTTAACAACGATACCCTTGAAGTTGTTAGTTACGCGCTGACCATTGAGGTTGTAAATATTACCAGAAGCAGCATTGCCGTTAACTACGCTGTTAATGCCAGTCCCAGGATTCTCAGGAGCTGTACCGAACTGGTAAGCTACATTTTCATTTACGCCACGCTCTTTAACCCAAAGGTTCTCGGTGGTTTCAGTAGCGATGAGGTTCTCGGTCTTGTCGCCTGTCATGAAGATGATGTTCTTGAAATAGTACTTGTTAGCCTCTCTCATGTTTGACAAGTTGAATGTCCAAGAATCCTGGTTTCCATTTGTCTCAGTTGGGATAGTGATAGTACCTTCATAAGTCTGCCATTCGGTTGTAAATTCCAAGTTGCCGATACCTGCATAATGGAGGTAGCCACCAGCGCCAGTAGAGTTCTGAGAACCAACGGTAGCAGGAGCGTCAGCCTTATATTCGAACTTGAGGTAAACTTCCTCGCCTACTGCAAGAGCACGGTTACCAATAAGGAAGAACTGGTTGTCCCATGGCTGACCGTTATAAGTTGCCTTTTCTTCATCTGTAGGATTTGCTGGATCAGCAAGCAAGCCAGCAGCCTTAGCCTCGTCGATAGACATATTGCGCTCACCAGCGTTTACGACTACCTCAGTAGCATTTACGCAATCCTCAGGGTTAAGCGGCTCCTTAACGATGTCGCCTTCAACCTGCTCGAAATACATTTGGTTACCAACATTGTCAACAGAGATAGTCCATACACCAGCTGCAGGCAGCTTAATCTTGGCATTTGAACCCTCTGTATAGTCAACCCATGTATCAACCTTTGCATTACACTTTAATGTATTGGCCTTGAATGCCTTAGAGTTACCGCGAACAGTAGAGATCATTACCTCATTAACCCATGAGTCTTTGTCACCTGCCTTACCTACTGTAATAACGTATGCCTCGTCATCCTCGCTATAAGTTAATGCCTCAGCTGTGTCGAAGTCATATTCTACCATACCAGAGGTGGTGTTGGCAGCAGTAATGAAGAGACCCTCTTCAAGAACCATTGATTTCCATGAAAGGTCATCGAAATAGAAGTCAACAGCATCCTTTACTTCAGGATTGAGGTTGAATGCGATTGACCAACCATTTGCCATATTAGAATCCATTATGAGAGTTCCGTCAAACTCCTGCCATTCTGTTGTGAAGTTAACGTCGCCAACAGCCTGCCAGTGCTTGTAGTTAGATGGAGTCTGATTGTGAATCTGAGTATTGGTCTTACATGGCACAGAAGCCTTATAACGGAAGTGGATCTTCAACTCAGTACCTTCCTTCCAACTCTGAGGAGACTGGATCCAGAACTGGTTGTCCCATCCAGATGCATCACCTTCAGTATCAGCAACAGCACCACGAACGATAAATGCGTGATTGCCGTCTGCTTCCTCGATGATTTCAGCTGGGAATGGGTCAGAACCTTCCTTACCATCGTCGTGCATATTCACGTTTGTACCCTTCTGCTTGCTCCATGCGCAAATCTTGAAGTTATTCTCCAAATCGTCGAATTTCACATCAGCAAGTCCGAGTTCAGCCCAAGATTTCTCGGCATCACCATTAGTAAGCTCTTCTTTCCACTCTACAGGACGCTCTTCCTTGCCTTCGTGGGTAATCTTCAGGTATGCGATGTCAAAGCTACCAACATAGTCGCCACACTGCATGAGCAAGTTGCCATTGGCTTCTGTACATTCATAATCAAAAGTACCTTCAACCCACTCGGTAGTGATAGGGAACTGTCCATAAGGAGTCTGACCAAGGCCAAGCAATGATATATTCTTATTAATAGAACCCTTAACCTTGTAGTGGAGAGTGTAAACAACGCCTTCTTCAGGAATAAAGCCACCGATAGGGTGGAACTGGCAGTCCCATGAAGGATCTGTTGCCTCCTCACTTTGGAAGTGAAGACAACCGTCCTGAATAGAGAGACGAGCCTGTGCGGATTCACTGGCTCCCCATCCAAAGAATTTGAACTCAGAGATGTCGGTGTACTTAGAGAAATCAACCTCTGCATCGACAAACTCTTTCGCATTTGCACTCAGGAAACATGTCAAGAGAGCAAATAATGTAAATAGTTTTCTCATAACAAATTGAATTAAGTTAATAAATAAAGATATAAATAATGTAATTATTTCCCACTTAATGCATCACAGAATGCCTTATATGTGGCAGTGCGCACCCAGTCCTTACTCTTACTGTCGATAGACCATAAACCTACGGGGTCGGATGTGTCAACCATATTCCCCTTGCAGAGACCTGCCTGCTTGTCGTTTGGCACCTTGCTCATATAGCTCTTGATGATGTAGGCATAGTAGTCAGCCAATCGTTGTCTCTGCTCTTCAGTGATGTCCTTAGCAGCAACATTAGTGCCTGATGCATCCTTATAAGTTATGTCAAAGTTGGACAGACGAATAAGTTTGCCGGCTGACACAAGATTATCAAGAAGTCTATCGAAATCCGCCTTGTTTTCCGCCTGCTTTGCCTCGTCCTCGCTATAAGAGAGACTCAGTTTGGCATTGATACCGTCAATCTTAGCTCCATTTGTCTCCCATACAGAAATCCAGTACTTAAGACTCTCAAATTTCTTTTGGTTATCTAGACCTGTCTCACTGATAAAGAACTTCAAATCAGCAGGATTACCCTCGTAATTCTGATATGCGGTGATAGCAGCCTTCGATACCACGGGGGCATAATTCTCACTGCCAAAGACATCCTGCCAGAAAATTTTCTCGTCAGAGTGCTTAAGGTCAAGCATACCATTTTCCAATTCAGCCTTGGAATCAATAGCCTCGTCGATAAGGTCGAATGACTTGATACGGCCGGCATTAATCTTCATCAGACCATTACACCATGTATTAATGGCATAATTGAGAGTGTCATTCAATTCCTGGGCTGTCTGTGGGCGATGATCATCGGGATAATAACCAACCTGAACCTTTTGAATATATAGAGGTGTGGTACGAGTGTTCTCAATTCTCAAGTAGCCCTCAGTCACACCCTCAGCACTTTGAGCCTCAACAATAACCTTTTGCCATTTTCCGGCTTTGACAGCCCATTTTCCATCAGAAGCACCATCTACCTTATTGCCAGAAAAATAAACATTAAACGAACCGTCAATGTCAGCCTTAACCCAAAATGTGGTGGTATATTTTGCGGCAGGGTCAACCTCAAATCCCTCAATGATGCGCACCTTGGCGTTAGGCTTTTTCTTAGTACCAATCATAAGGGTGTTCTGACCATCGTAATAAGCAATAGAGGCCTCTCCACTCTCTACAGTACCCTCGAAGGTTGTCATCGTGTTGTAGTCAACAGTCTTGCCTTCCACGAAATCCACAGGAATCTCAATAGGAGCCGTAAGAGTCTTCAGCCATTCGTCGGCCTGGTTGGCATTGGCAGCAATAGGACTTCCGAAGACATCGCCGCCAATTTCCTCAACATGGTCGAGAAGGTCTTTCATGTCGATGAAGTTCATCACACCCTTTGCGTTGACGATAGTACCCGACATCAGTGATGTACCGAATGCCAAGTTATCGAAGTTGGTCATGGCAGCAGCATGGGCCAGTGCCTGCTTGTTGTAATCAGCCACCTTTAGGGTGACACCAAGAGACATATTAGGATTCTTGCTCCTGTCAATGTATGATTTGACCGGAGCATATTCCTTGTATGGCTCTGTTATGGTTGGATCCGGCTCTGCAGCGAAATCGTCAGTCACATTATAGTCGGCACATGAAACAGCAAATACGCCTGTTGCCAACATCAAGAGACCATTTATAATGTTCTTTTTCATAATCATTGCCTCCTAATTAATTATTTAACGTATTTGGGAGAGAAGAACTCTCTTTTGTTTGACTCGCGTGTCTGCACAACAAGTGTGTCGGTTGTTGATACCTGGATATCCTTACCGGCAAAATTAACATTGTAAGACAGGCGGAGGATGTCGCGCTGAACGGGCTGGCCGTTGTTGCTACCCCACTGATAGTCCTTGTATTCTGCCCTCTCGGTGCCTTTCTCAATAAACTCACCTTCTCCAGACACAGTCACACCTTCGTCATCGGTGGATATTGTGCACTTATCACCATTGAAGGTAAGGATGAGGTTACACGGCACTGAAGCTCCCGAAGTCTTGAACGAAACGGGGAAGATTGCCTGCGTCATATTCTTTGTGTTAATACCGCACACCTCATCGTTCTGGTTAACGGGGTTCTCCTTGTAATGCTCCAGGTCGGAGTTCACAAGTGAGAAATCCTTACGCACGACAGTTTTGGTAACACCCTTCTCTGTCACATTGTCAACACCACGACGGATGTATTTTGCATCCCATGGATTCTTGTACTTCACGCAGTAGAGCACATAGTCCTTGGCAAGCACATCCCATTCAATTATATTCTGGCGAGCCGGGGTCAGACCCTCACGCGGTTTTCCGGTAAGGATATGGTCGATACCCTTCACGTTTGTCATCAGCAATGGAATAACGTATGTATTTTCAATTGCCTTGGGATCGTTGAAGAAAGCATCAGTAAACTGCACTTCGATATATCCTCTTTGGTCACCATTGTAAGGAATGGTGCTACCTACGAGATTATAGTATTCCTTGGGCAAGGGAAGAACAGGCTCTGAGGGGTTTCCACCGGCATCCACAAACCAGAGATTATCACAAAGAGTCTCATCAATAACCACATCAGCCACAGCGTCACGTCCTTTGTATGCGCCACCCATTGTAGCCCAAATTTGGCATTTGTGCGCATTGTCGAGGGTGTTATTATAGATATCGTTGCCTAATATGAGCGTGCGCACAGGGAACTGATATGCGAAGTAGGCTGTTGTACCACCTTCATAGTCGGGGAACTCGCTCTCTGAATTGTAGCAAGACGCGAATGTAAGAGAGAACATTCCCAAAGTTACACCGTATATATATTTCTTCAGTTTCATAATAATATGTATTTAAACGATTTATCGCCAACCTTTATTTTGTTTTAGATTGCCAACCTTTGTTTTGTTTGAGATTGCTCCATTTCAGGACCTCACCCTTTGGAATCGGGCCATACCACTGATAAGAGCTGTCGTACTTGCGTTCCTCCACGTCAATTCTTGTGTATGTGAGTACGCCGTCTTCATCGCGGTCAACCCGCATACCCTGAACAGTTTCGTTAAGAGGCATCTGCCAGCGACGCATATCCCAGAAGCGCTTGTTCTCGAAGCAAAGTTCAATACGACGCTCATTTCGGATAAGCTCAGTCATCTTAGCCTGGTCGGCCGCACACTCTTCAAGATATGAGTCGCCACCAGGAAGAGGAAGTCCATATTCGTCGGTTCCGAGTTTTGCACGTTCACGTATTGCCTTTATCACATCATAGGCAGTGAAACCTATGCCTTTAGGATCAGCTTTGGGGCCCCAAGCATCATTGGCTGCCTCAGCATAAGCAAGGAAGATTTCCGTGTAACGGATACGAGGATAGATGTGCTGTTGCTCAACGAGAGAGCTTCCCAATGGGTTCACATCGTCACGCAGAAGTTTTTTCAGATAATAACCCGTACGTGTTGATGTATTGCCATAGTTGATATTGTCAAGCGACTCATCCTTTTCATTTGGATATGTACCTGTTATGATGACAGTCTTTCTGAATGTAGTGCCATTGTACAAGATATTGTCATCAAGACGCAGGTCACGGTTAGCGTATGGATTCTTAGGGTCATAACCGGAGTTAGGATCGGTGATAGGCCTTCCGCTACGCATTGGGAATGCGTCAACAAGATTCTGCGACGGGTTAACACGTCCATTGCCATAGAGTGTCGGAGGGAAGTTTTCCCTTTCCTGACTTGCATCCTTGCTTCGGTCAGCACGCCACAATATCTCGGGCATTTCAGATGCGCTGGGCTCTAGTTTTGCCTTGAGCTTATACCAAATATTACCTGTAGCGTCAAATCCGTCCATTCCGCCGATACGCTTGAGGACGTTGGCACAAAGCACTGCTGCCTCTTCGGAAGTCACACCGCTCTGGTCGCGGAATGCAGGACTTGCAGCGAGCAGAGCCACCTGAGCCTTGATAGCCTCGGCAATCTTGCCCGACATAAGACCACGTGACCTGGTACCGAACACGAGGTTGTAACCGGTAATCTCAGCACCCAACTCCTTATATTTTGCGGGGATGTCATCATACGCCACATCCACATAGTCCATAGGGAGATATTTCATTGCACTGTCGCAGTCGGCAAAGCACAGTTTCACACAGTCTGAGAAAAGTGCACGCGGCTGGTTGAAGTCAGAGCTACCATCCTCAGGTGTGGTCAACAAAGGCACGCCATAAAGAATGTTATCATCGGCATAACCTCCATGAGCCTGAAGCAAATAGTAATAGAGGAGCGCACGGAGTCCGTAAGCCTCACCCTTCTGTCGGTCGATGAACATCTGCTGCTTTGAAACGGCACTTGGAGCCCATTTTACCTTGTCAACAATGGTAAGGAACTTGTTGATATACTGGATACCATCCTTACATTTATCCCACTGAGACATCGGGTTATTGTCAGCTGCCCATGTACCTGTCGCCATATTCAGGAAATTGCTGTTAGTATTGTTGGTCACAGCATCATCAGTAGCAACGTCAGTCTCAGTACTGGTACTATAAGGAAGACGGCTATAGCCGTACATCAGCAAACCAGCTGCATACTTTGACTCCTCGTACATGGCATCCTCCTGACGGTTGTTCTCGTCAGCAGGCTCGAACATGTCCTGGCATGAACACGTAATGAGGAGCGCCATCAAATACAATATAACATTCTTTGTCTTCATTTTATATTCCATTTTAAATTTTAGAGAGTTACCTTAACACCGAGGTTGTAGAAACGTGTCTGAGGAGCATAGCCCACGCTTGTTTCAAATATCTTGCGATGCTTTGAAATAGTGAGCAGGTCGTTTCCACTCAGATAAATCGAGAGGGCCTTTACATACTTGCTCTTAAGAACTTCCTGTGGGAAATCGTATGTAATCTGCAACTTGCGCAGGTTGAAGCGGTCGGTGCTGATGAGCCAGAATGTAGATGCTGCGGCATTGTTGGCCGAACTGAGTGTGGTCAGACGAGGATGTGTGGCTACATCAGCTGTCTCAGGAGTCCAACGTCCACGAGCATTCACTGAATATTTGTTTTCACCACTCATATAGTAGTAGCTGCCATTGTTCACTGTCTTACCGCCAAACTGTCCGTTGCCAAGCATGAAGAGGGTAAAGTTCTTGTACTTGAGCGTAAGATTAAAGCCAAGATGAAGCGGAGAACTCCATGTTCCGAGGTCAACAAGGTCGTTAGTGTCAAGGACACGGTCACCGTTCACATCCTCATACTTCAAGTCACCAGGCTGGATGGTACCGCCAATCTTCGGAGTGGGCAGGTCACTCTTCAGTGTGAGTTTGCCTGTATCCTCGTTCTTGTCGAAGTCGTCGTATGTATAGAATCCCAAGCATTTATAACCGCGGATGGCATCGATAGCATGTCCCTCAACGCGGAGGTTGTCCCATTCAACAATCTCGTCATACTTCTTGTACTTGGTCTTGACATACGAGCCGACAACTCCCAAGGTGGCATGTACCTTACCCAACTGCTTCTGGGCTGTCACACTAAAGTCAATACCCTTGCGGTTCTGGATGTTGTTATTGATGGCTGGCTTGAAGGAGCTGCCGTTGATACCACCTGAAAGGTGTGACGGGAACATCGATGGGTTCTGGATGATGAAGCCGTCCATGTCTGAGTTAAAGAATGTGAGGTCAGCGGAAATCAGCCTGTTGAAGAACGAGCCACGCAGACTTACCGAGTACTCCTTGCGATGAATGAAGTCGAGGGCGGGGTTGCTACCTATTGTAGAATAGGTGATGTCAGAATGATTTCCTTCATTCCAAGAGAAGCCACCTCCACTAGTCTTCCACTGGGCTTCGTAGAGATAATAGTATTGGTCGCCCATATATACGTCGATATCCTCATTAAGGTCGCTGTACGAAGCGCTGAGCATAAGGTCATCAACGAAAGTGTCCTTCATAAAGTTCTCCTTGGCAATATTCCAACCCAATGTGAACGACGGTGAGATAGCGTCACGGTTGCCTTCTGCAAGACGTGATGAATGAACACCAGCCAAAGCCACCTCGGCAAAATAGCGTCCCATATAGTCGTAACCACCGAGAAGTCCTAAGTTACAATTGGTATAGCGGTGATATGTACCACTTGATGTAGTTGTGTACATGTTTCCAAGCAGCATACCTGTTACGTGATGCTTGCCGGCGAAGGTGTGGTCATAGTCGAAATGTCCGTTCCAACTGATGGTTTGGCGATATTTGGAGTTAGACATCACCATGTGACCGCTCACAATCTCGTCATTCTGCTGGGTAATACCTACGATAACGTCATTTGAGTTATAGTTACTCCATGTGGGAATGAACACTGCATACTTGTTGTCGTAGGAAAGGTCATAGCTTGCGGCATAGTCAATAGCGAACTGAGTCTTGAAGGACAGTCCCTTGACAAACTTGTCCAGGTCGTAGATCAGACCGGCGTCAAACTGGAACTGACGGCTCACACCAGTAGTCTTACCGCCGAAATAGCAGTCGGCAATGGCATTTGTCTGATTGGCCTTTGTACCACCGGGGAAATACTTTCCATCGAGGAGGTTGAGCGACTTGCCCAGGATGGAGAGAGCATTCGATGCGTATGGATCAACCATGTCAATCGGAATCAGCGGTGCCGCATTCTCTGGGAAGTTTGGACGCATGCTTGAAGCCTCGCCCCAGAAGTCACCCTTGTTCTTATGGTTGTTGTAGAACGTGGCACTTGCATTGGCAAAACACTTAATCAGCTTATTGAGGGTAAGGTCAACATTACCGCGTACGCTGAAGCGGTCGGTGTAGTTGTCCTTGGCATTACCAAAGTTCAGGAGATCTTCACTACGATAGTAGTTGATGTTTGTATAGAAGTGTGCACGCTGGCCACCACCTTGTATCTCAGCGGTAACATCAGAACGGTTATACACCTTGCGGATATACTCGTCGGAATAGTAGTTAACGTTGGGATAACGATAAGGATTCACTCCTGATGCATGATTATAGATATCCTGCTGAGAATATCTCGGAGTAAGACCGTCGTTTGCGCGAGCCTCATTATACAAGGTCATGTACTCAGCCGAACCGAGATATTCAGGAAACTCTTTTGCCACATGAAAACCGGTATTGGCGTTCACCTGCACTTGCAGACCGTCAACAGTTCCACGTTTGGTGGTTATGAGAATAGCGCCCTTAGCAGCCTTCGGACCATAAAGCACCACAGCCTGTGCACCCTTGAGGAAGGTGACCTGCTCAATTTCAGAAGGAAGCACGTTGTTTGACGGACGCTTAACACCATCGATGATAACGAGCGGCATATTTGAGTTGTCGTTATTGTCAAGCTTTTCGGTGTCCATGCCCCAAAGGTTGTTGCCGTTCCAACCGCCTACAAGCGCATACAGGTCATCAAGACTGCCCGTTGTATAGTCCTTCTTCTGCAGCTCTTCCATGTCAACGTATGAAACACCTCCGAGAAGCTTGTCGGCATCCATGTCACGGAATGCGACATGAACTTTCTTTTTTGCCTCAACAGAGTCAGCACCATTAGTGGTCTGGGCATTGGCCGCCAATGGTGAAGCTGCCATCATGGCAAGGAGGAATATGTTTTTATTTATTCTTTTCATAAGATTAATCTATTATCTATTATAATTGGCATTGTCATCACCATCCAGGATTCTGTGGGAATCCCTCATACAGATACGTATCCTTGTCAGGAAGCGGGAACCAGTAATGCTTTGATTCAAAGCTACGGGTAATCAGCTCCTTCTTGTGGAAATTACCGATTTTAGCATCCTTCGGGTCATGGGTCTTAAACCAGGAATCCTTCTCCAAACGTTCAAACTCGTGAGAATATTTCACTGTGTAAGGAGGTTCGGTAAGGAGAAGCCAACGCTGGAGGTCACACCAACGGAAGCCCTCGAACGAAAGTTCCACGGCACGCTCACGACGTACCTCGTCGATAAAGTGCTCCCTTGTGTCCATAAGGTTTGCCTGCACATGCTCCATTGGTAAATCTGCAGAGTTCACGCGGTCGCGGAGGGCATTGATGGCGTCCACGGCCGACAGAGAACAATATTCTGTCCTGGACTTAAGTGCGCCTACGCTTTTTGCAGTGGCAGCCACTGCCTCGGCATACATCAAATAGATGTCGGCAAGGCGCATATAGGGAAGATAACCCTGAAGGGCGTGATCCCAATCATACCACCTGTCACCCTCATTACACTGGTGGGGCACGAGTTTCTGGATGAAATAGCCAGTGCTACTTCCATTATCCACCGAACGCATTGCACCGTTGGTATAAAGCTGGCAATATTCAAGCTTCTTCTGGTTTTCATTCAAAGGCTCGGTATTGATTACATAGTGGAAACCATCGAACACGATGTCGTGATAGAATCGTGGGTCGCGATCCTTATAAGGATGCTCGGGATCCCAACCCGACTCGGGGTTCAGCACATATTCACCATTCCTTACAAGATAGATAGGCTGTCCGTTAGCCATACCATACTGGTCGATTACATTGGCTGTTGGATGGTGAATGATATTGTCATGATCTACAAGACCTGCAACCTTAGGACCGAATAGCTTGTCACAGTTCCAGTTAAAACTGTTTGCTCCAGGATATGCGCCACGGAAGATGGCCTCACATGTACCAGGCATCAGCCAACTCTGTTTGTGTGTATAGAAGATGTCAGAATAGTTGGTTTCGGAATTCTCGTCACGCTCGTGGTCGTAGATATTCGAATACTTGTATTCAGCGAGCTTATATCTCACAGTTCCTTTCTTAACCATCTCAAGAGCCTTACCAAGAGCCTCTGCCGCCAACTTGCAATACTTCTCGTCATAGTCGTAGGTCTTGCCATTGGAACTTGCATTAAGAAGTTCTGCAACACCGCCGTTCTTAGTCTTCTCAAACTCCTTCATCAGAGGTGAGCCTGCCCAAAGATAGCACTTGCCAAGATAGCAGAGAGCCATGAACTTGTTGATACGCAGGTCGTTCTTTCCTGATGTCTGCATACCTGCAAGTGTCTCGTCCCAGTCAAGAGGAAGCAGGTCGTAAGCCTTCTCAAAGTCCTCGGCACAACGGTCGGCACACTCCTGGAAGGAGAGGCGGGGAAGCTCCGGGATTGAAGAAGCCTCGAAAGCCTGGTCAATATATGGCAGACCTCCGAAATAGCACATCAGCTCGAAATGCCACCAGGCACGGAAGAAGTAGAGCTGACCAAGCAGCAGGTCGCGCTCTTCGTCAGTTCCGACGAGCGACTTGATATTCTCGATACCCATGTTACATTTACGGATGCTGTACCATGAGTTTCTCCACAATGAGCTCCATGCTCCGTTCAGCCAGCATTGGTCGTTGGTCCACCAGTTACGGTAGTTACCCAAATCCACCTGATGATCCATGTGGGCATAGCCTTCGGTGTTGTGGACGGCATCGTCGCCAAAGTTCCAGGCAGTACAATGTTTCACCTTTTCCTTGTCGGGAATCAGGTAATAGATTTCCTCAATATATCCCTGGAAGTTGCGGTAGTTCTTGAACGCCTCATCGTCAGCAACGATTGACTCGGGGTCCTTGTCGAGCCAGTCGGTGCAGGAAGTGAAGGAAACACTGCTACACAGAAGAAGCAGCGAGCCACACAAGAGGGATTTCATATTATTATAGTATTTCATATTTATATATACTCTATTAAATGTAAAGCTTGAATCCGAAATTATAACGTCTGACAGTAGGATAAGCACCGCCACCGCCACTGAAGCCGTAGTTGCTCTCACGGTCGTCAGGCATCTTGGTTATCAAGAAGAGGTTGTTACCGTTGACATATACCTTAAGGCTTGAGAAACCAAGTTTCTTTATCCAGCCCTTTGTCCATGTATAGGCAATTTCCACATTCTTCAGACGGAAGTATGAACCGTCGTAGAGATACTGGGTACCATCATTGTAAGATACCTGTGTGGTGAAACGTGGAACAACGACTTCACCTGTTCCTGTTGCAGGATTCCACCAGTCACCATTGTCATATACGGTGAGGAGCTTGTTGTTGAATGAAGCCAGACCGACATCGCGGGTTACGCCCGACACACCATAGAGCTGGGCAAACATACTCCATCCCTTATACTCCCATCCGATGGTTGCGTTATAAGTATGCTTCGGGTTGCCGGTATGGCCGTAGGGAGCTCGGTCATTTGTTTCGTCAACGACACCGTCACCGTTGAAGTCAACGATATAGTGATCGCCGATGAGCACCTGACTGTCGTCCTTCTCGCGTGCGGGCGTACTATATAATTCATCGTATGAACCGATAAATCCATTGTCGATGTACGAGGTGTATTGTCCCTGTGAATAGCCCTGAGCCTTGCGATAACTTGGAATCAACGCCGGGTCATCCTTGAGGATAATCTTGTTCTGGGCGTATGTGTAGTTGGTGTTTGCCCAGAAACGCATGCCATTATGCAATACCTTGTTGAAGCGAAGCTCAAACTCGAAACCGGAGTTTTTCATCTTACCCTTGTTGATGTCTGGAGTGTAAGCGTAATAATAGGGAGCATCTTTGAAAACAAGAGCTGCACCCAAATAGGAAGGCACCGAACGCTCAGAACCTGAGATAAAGATGTCGTAACGATCGTCGCGGAACCAGTCGAAGCTACCTGCGAACATACCGTGGAGGAATGCGTAGTCGAAACCGATATTTGCCTTCTTCACTGTAGCCCAACGCAGGTCGGGGGCGGCAATAGTTCTTTCATGGTAACCCTGGAATGGGCTCTCACTGTCGTCAAGGGAAATCTTGAACTTGCTTGTAGGCTCCCATACAGTAAGGTAAGCCCATCTTGAACCGGCATTGTCGTCACCGATCTCACCGTAAGAACCACGGATCTTGAACATATCGACAATACCCTTGTCTCTCAGTTTCTTCATAAACTTCTCCTCTGAGAGCATCCATCCTGCAGCTCCTGAACAGAAGAACACGAAACGGTTGTCGGGAGAGAACTTCTGCGAACCATTGTAAGCGCCATTGAACTCAGCGAAATACCTGCTCTTGAAATCATAGGTGGTACGGAACACCCAGTCCTCACGGCGGTTCTCAAGGTCGGCGTTACCCGCATGGATACGGCGCTTCCAGTTACCCATAAGAGAAACATTGTGGTCGCCAAACTGACGTGCCCAGAAGAGCTGGAACGACATCTCAGTGGCACGGCTTGTATAATTCACACTACCTGGGGCTGTTGTCCAGTCGCGGCTCTCATAAAAGTCAAAACCTGTATTGGTGTCGATGAGGTCTTCGCGAAGAAGTATACCATCCTCGGGGAGCATATATGCGTTCTTTACTTTATGCTGGTCGGAGATACCACGCTCACCCTCATTAAACTGGTTGTCCCAAGAGATTGTGGCACGGGCGATAAGACCCTTTGTCACAAATCCGAGGTCCTGCTCAAGGGCGAAGTCGGTGAACACACGTGTTATGGTTTTCTGCTCATAACCTGATGTAGCGACGCTTCGCGGAGAGTTCTCGATGTTTGAAGTCAATGGATAGTAACCCCAAGAACCATCGGAGAACTGCACGGGGAACAAGTTGGGCGCCATACCGTAGGCTCCCGCCCACTTCTGCTGCTGGAAGAACTCACCGTTATTTCCATAATAATAACGCGGGGTCTTCTGCTGGGCATTCGAACCGGCAAGGTTAACCCTGAACTGTGTTGTCTTTGTAATCTGGAAGTCGAGGTTAGAACGAACATTCAAACGGTTGTAGGCATATCCGCCCTCATATCCCTGGTTGTTGTTCCATACTCGGGTCATGTCACCCTCATTCTGGAAGTCGAAAGCAACGAAGTACTTCACAAACTTCGTACCTCCCGAGAAGTTGATGTTGGTATTATAAGACAGACAGAACTCCTTGAACATCTCGTCCTGCCAGTCAACATTAGGATAACGCTCTGCCTGGCTGTAGTCGCCAAGATAGTTGCCGGCAGCATCATACTGTGGTTTCACGGTATGATCCTGATTGCGGAAATTGTTGATGAAGGTCTGCGGACGATAATATGCCCACGAAGCTGCACCACCCAAGGCAAGCTCATGCTCAATGGCCTGGTTGCGCAACATATAACCGTCATAAGAGTCATACTTACGCGGCAACTTTGACACAGCCTTCAGCGTGGCGTTGAAACCGACGTCGATTCTCGCCTTACCCTCGACACCACGCTTTGTGGTGATAAGGATAACACCGTTGGCACCCTCCACACCATAAACGGCGGTGGCGGATGCGTCCTTCAGTACTGATACGGTAGCTACTGAAGAAATATCAACCGACTTGATTTCACGCTTCACACCATCGACGAGGATAAGAGGCTGAGCATCCTGGTTCCAGGCTGCGGCACCACGGATATAAATACGCGGGTCCTCTTCACCGGGCTGACCGGTAGAAGCGATGGTGGCGATACCGGGGAGGTTACCGGTAAGGGCGGCACTGACACTACCGATACCGGCAGCACGCTCAAGCACCTCACCTGTAGTCTGGGTAATAGCTCCGACCACCGATGCCTTTTTCTGCTGGCCATAACCAACGACAACCACTTCCTGCAACTGGTTGTCCTCGGCGAGGGCAACGTTAAACTGTCGTTTCTTGCCCACCTTGAATTCCTTCGTCACCATACCGACGTAGCTTACCACGACGGTAGAGTTTTCTGAAGGCACGTTGAGCTTGAAATCTCCACTTAGGTCTGACACGGTTCCCATAGCCGTGTTTCCCTTGACGAAAACAGACGCACCAATCAGCTCTTCTCCGTTGGTATCGACTACCTTTCCGGATATGGCAATCTTCTGAGCGAACGTACTAAGACAAATTGCCATCAGCATGAGCAGTGTGGTGACTGTTCTCTTCACTGTAGGTTTTTTTTGCTTCATTGTTATAATAATTTAGATTTATACGTTAGATTATCGAATTCTGTTGCATTTTGCGCTGCAAAGGTATAACTATTTTATTAAATAGTGTTACTAAAATGTTACACGTTCTTTATTTCATGTTACACACCTTAATTTTTGTTTCCTTTCCGTTGCGCTTCACCTCTTTATATATATAAGGCGTGCGCGAGGGACCACTTATTTCCACACCTTGCAGGTTATAGTATTTACGGCAAATAACTTCGATTTCATCGGTGTTTACGCCCTCGATAGCTGTTAAATATTGGGCTTCATACCAATCCTTGTACCATGCGAAGCATGCTTCACCGCATGCCTCATCCACTCCCTGGAAGGCTGGAACAACCTCTCCTGTCTCCAGATACTTGTCGATATCGAAATACAGACCGCTACCCTGGAGTGTCATGCTGACATTGCCATAATAGTCGTGGATATATTTGAAGGCATTGCCGAAACCTGAGGTCTTGGCTGTACCCCAAGTACCATAGTTTGGCTCTACCCAATTGCCATGCTCGTCGTAATGTCCTTCTCCTGGTTTGAGAGGACTCCAGTCAATCTCGGTAACGATGACGGGATTGGTCTTCACTACCGGCACCTGCACCTCAAACTGGCGACGCATCCTCTCCTTGTTGGTATTGTCATTATTGCCAGAACCTGAGTTATACCAACCGGGATAACAGTGTACGGCATAGCCGAAGTTGTCCTCAGGGTCTTTGATGGGATACTTTGCATAGTTGTTATACCACGACTGCCATCCCGAGCCCGGCACCCATATTATTCCTTTGAATCCGTTTTCTCGGATGACATCAACTATCGGTTGGAAATAATCACGAAGAGCCACCGAACTGTTCTTTGCACCTTTGCTGTCATATACATCAACCGGCTCGTTGGCAAGTTCGATGCTCACCTTGCCTGCATTATTATTAAGGTATTGGGTATAGGAAGTTACCGTTCCCCAAACGGTCTTAAGATATTCCTGATAGGCATCACCTACCTTGATGTCGTGAGGACACACACCTGGCGGACGGATAACAACATAGAGTCCATGTGCCAAGGCTTTCTTTATAAGTTCGGTATATAGTGACCTCCAATACTTCTTGAGCCTTAACTGTGAAAACTGACTGATGTTGTGCTCTCCGCCATCGCCTACCAACGGAAGGTTGGGATCGTTGGTCCAACATGGGTCGAGGTGCAGTCGGAACACGGTACAGTAGGCTCCCTGCTTATGATTGGTGAGAGCCTTAAACAGTTTTTCGAAATAATCAAGACACGGTTGCACGTCCTCCCCATTATAACCAGGTTTCCATCCCTGCCATCTCCATCCGTTGAAATAGCGGTTGGGAGTGTCCATCACACCATGCAGAACCACGGCCTTGCCCGAGTCATCTACAATGTCTTTGCCGCTCACCCTCAAATCCGGTAGAGCGCTCTGGGCGGATGCAGACAAGTTAACAAGTAATGCGGCTACAACAGGCAGCAGCCGACTTCTGAGTAAATGATAATTCATACTTTACGATTATTTACATTAGATTTGACGATGCAAAGGTACTAATTACCGATGAAATCGGACGTATGAATTGTTACACGTTCTTTTTGAAATGTTACAAAGTGCGAATTATTGCGTTTTTTTTAAATCATCTGTTTTGCTCATTAAATTTCTTTGTTTCTTTCAACCTGTATGATTCTCTGTTCATAGTCACCAAAAAAGCATTGTGTGTCAACCTGTCCACCAAAGCCGTCACCAGAACCTTGTCCTTGATGATTTCCGCCCATCTGTCAAAAGCCAGATTAGTGGTGACAATAGTGGATTTTGTGTCAGCCCTCAATGAGAGATGGTTAAACTACAGACTATCCTTGGAACAGTTGTGACAACAGGCGTTGACACAGTTGTTCCACCAAGGAGGACACGGTCTTTCCATGACCATGGAACGGGTGTGACAATGTCCATGGAACGACCGTGTCCTCCTCGGTGGAACAACTGTGACAAAAGCGTATGATACCACTGAGACTGTAGTTTAACTATTTATGTTGACTACTTATCGTCTTATTCATAAAACAGGTTGACAAGTTAATTTATTATTTATAATACTCGTTGACTCTACTTGTCATTGTTCACTCTGAAGGTTGACCACC
>JALERP010000014.1 GCA_022764085.1 Prevotella sp. | reverse complement strand
GGAGCACAACGAGCAGATGAAGGGCGCAAAGGAAAAAGATATACCGGCGAAGCCGCACCTGCCCATCAGATATGTTCCTTCTACTATATCTAATAAGGTGTTGTACAACCGACTCACTGATGCCGTGACAAGCGACAGTCCAGACGCCATGCACCTCCACCTCTTCACTACCGAGACGGAGTTGGCTACGGCTCTGCGCGTGCAGGTTGGCTCGTGGGCTGGTAAGCTCGACCTGGAGCTGAAATCATTCCAGAACGAGTGGGCGGGAGTGGATTATGCCGACAACGGCAGTGCCAACGGCTTGATTCAGGTGAACTGGAATCAGTGTATCTCATCAACGCAATCGAGTGTTATAAAGAAAGTGAGAGGCGGTGACTTGGACGACGGATTCATCACGCGCCTCGCCCTGTGGCTTATGCCGCCTACGAAGGGAGTGATGAGTGAATACAAGGGTGACAAGCCAGTGGAATTCGACGACATAACGCTTGCCCCTGAGGATATGGACATAGTGAAGATGTGCGTGGAACTGTCGGAACTGACGGGCAGGTTAGACTGCGAACCCCTCGTGCGCTGCGCGTGGGAATGGTGTGACAACCAGACCGACCTCGCCAAGCTCGACAACGACGAATGCCGCGAGTACTTCCGCAAGCGCATACCTCTTTATATGATAAGATACACGCTGCCGAGGATGGTGTGCATGCAATACGAGGAGTTCAAAAAGACTGGAAAACTCGTAGTGACTGAAGAGGACAAGGAGTTTGCAAGGCTCATAGGCGACTGGCTCATGTTTGCCTCTTTAAGACAATGGGGCAACAGGTTGATGACCACTTGGGAGACTAAGGCTGAGGAGAATAAGGTGAGGGAGAGATCTTCGTCATTTGCGGATAGATATACAACATTACCTGAGGAATTTACATTAGAGCAAATAATGCCATTCTATTCCAACAAAAGATCTGCTCAAACAGCAATCTATACTATGGTAAAAAAAGGCATAATAGAAAAGGTTACCAAAAATAGATGGAAGAAAATAGTATCAAATATATATGATACACCAATGTATAAATAAAATGTCATTTTGTCATTTGTCATTTTGTCATTAATAAGACTTTTTAGTTATGGAACCAACAGAAACAAGAAAGACGTTTGATTTCTCAAAGGAGAAAGTACAGACAATCACGCTCGCAGAATTAGAGGCGACGTACAAGGAGAACGATGTGTATGGCCGACCGCTCGGCGGTATCTATCACTCGGATCTCATCAATGGTATCTCCGACATGGCCCGCAGAGCGGGGTTAGAGGTGGAATTGGGTGATTTGTTCGCTGTGAACAACCTCGACGGCAAGCGCCCTGGAGTGGCATTGTTGCCCGAAGTAGAAGAGAAGGAGGGTGAACGCAGCATAAGGGCGCATCTGCTGAGAAGGGTGTTTGCAACTGTTCATTTGGTTGCGGGCGGAACGCCCGCAACCTCCGTTCCTTCTATCGCCATCAGCTACTCTCAGCACGGCATACAAATCGGTATCGGCCCTAATATCCATATCTGCCGTAACCAAACCATCCTCTGCGCCAATCAACTTATTGCCAACTACGGCTACTGCCGCATAGACATGGACAAGAAGGAACTGGCGGGTGCCGACTGGTGGAGACCTACCGTGAGGGGGTGGATGGAGGAAATTGCCATGGGTGTGATGCAGCGAGAATGGGCTGACATCATTCAGAGCCTCGACGAACAGCTTGTGTATGAATCGGACATGCAGCAAATCTTCGGCGGATTAATGCAACTGCGCATAGAGGCGGACACGTCCGAAAAGTCCCTTCGCTCTGGCGTGGTGCCACCGCTTACGCAGTCGCAAATTAACCACTGCATGGAAAAAGTTTTAGTTAAGCATTTCGGCAAGGGTGGCGCGGGGATGTGTACCAAGTGGGACATCCTCAACGCCATGACTGACACGCTCAAACCGCTGAACAACAGTGAGGGCCAGCGGGTGCCGATATGCGACACCTCGCGACTGCTGCCGCAGTTGGCACGGTGTGCGGAGTACCTCTTATAAACTCAACTTTCGGAAGTTATTTTACACCACAGAGTTTAAGAGATATAGAGTATTAAACCACAAATCTCTTTTCCTCTTTAACTCTGTGGTTTAAATAAAACCCTTATACATTGGGAATTGTCACTTCAGAAAGTTTAGTTATTTATTATATATATATATTTATATAATGTGCGCATACACGTGGCGTATGTGGCATATCAACACGGCAAAGTATTATGAAACGCAGATATTTGGCAAACAAGAAGGAGTTCACTGTTCGCCAAGTACGGCTCATAATGGAGTGCCTCGGTGCTTGCCCTGTTCACTTGTCAAGTGCTTGCCCTGTCCACAATATTCCAGGATGGGATGCGTGGCATGAAGCCATTAAGGGTGGCATTGGGAAAATAATTGAGAACTGCACAGTATTGCACAGTTTTGCACATCTCCAATTTATTTTTGTTGTACCTTTGCATCGGTAATAAGAAACAACGGTTCTGCATGAACTCCTGTGCTCTTTGACATTCTTTGGCAAATTGCGCCATTTTGCCTCTCTCTTTCTAAGTGTGCGTCATTTCAAACAAGAAAGTAGGAGATAAACACCTGATCAGTGTTTACCCCCTACTTGATTTCTAAAGATGATGAAATTACAGCAGGGCCTTGATTTTCTCGTCAATCTTGCTCTTGGAGGCGGCGCCTACAATCTTGTCCTGCACCTTGCCGTCCTTCATGAACACGATTGTCGGGATGTTGCGGATACCAAATTCAGCGGCAATCTCGTCGGCTTCCTCCACGTCGCACTTTCCGACGGTCACCTTGCCGTCATACTCCTTGGCAAGTTCCTCGATGATGGGGGCTACCATACGGCAAGGTCCGCACCATGTTGCCCAAAAGTCAATAACCAATGGCTGTTCGCCATTCTTCAAGCTCTCGAAATTTTCGTTTGTAACTTTTACTTCCATAATTTTGTTTTACTTTAAATGAAATTATTATTAGACATTAATTTATCTTGTAATCAATTGATTCGTGGTTGTCGATATAGTTGATGAGGTCCTGGCGCACGTCTATCTCCTTGCTGCGGCTCCGCAATAGCACGTGGTTGCCCCCATTGCGGTCGAGCAGTTGGAAGAACAGCTTGGTCTTGCCAGGATGCTCGCTGATGAGCTGATTCAGTTCCTCCACAACCTGTGTGTTGAGGTCTTCGGCATTGATGGTGATGGTGATGCGGTCGATGGAGCGCTCCTTCACTGTCTGCAGGTATTCGATGTTTTGCACCTTGAGGTCGAAGAGGTTGCTGTCGCGGAATCTCGGCACGCACTTGGCTGTGATATACACCGACGAGCCTTCGAGCAGCATGCCGTTCCACCGTCCCCAGTCTTCTCCGAAGAAAGCCAGTTCGCCGGGACCCTCGTAATCCTCTATGGTTACGAATCCGCAGGGCTTTCCTGTCTTAGTGTATTTCGACTTTATTCCAGTGACGATACCTCCGATGATGACATCCTCGCGGTCGGATAGCGACTGAATGTCAGCCAGTTCCGTGCAGTTGGTGTTGCACAGGTTGTCGAGCACTATGCGGTATTCGTCAAGCGGGTGTGCCGAGAGATAGATACCCACCAGTTCACGCTCGCGGTTGAGGCGTTCGATGTCGCTCCATTGCTCGCCCTTGAGAATTGGAGGAGTGGCAATCTCCACGGCATTGTCGCCACCGAAGAGCGAGTTGCGTGCCTGTGCCATCTCGTTTTGGTAGAGCTGGCCGTATCTCACGAGAGTCTCGATGAAAGTCTCCCCCTTGTTGTTCTTTGCGAAGAAATCCTCCCGTTTCATCGAGCCGAAGCTGTCGAACGCCCCGCTCAGCACGAGCGACTCCACGCTCTTGCGGTTGCATGCCGAGAGGCTGACACGCTGTATGAAGTCGAAGATGTTCTTGTATGGGCCGTTCTTCTCCCTCTCACTGATGATGACGTCGGCAGCTGCACCGCCCACACCCTTGATGGCTGAGATGCCGAAGCGTATCTCGCCGTGGTGGTTGGCTGAGAACTTCTGCCAACTCTCGTTGACGTCAGGACCAAGGGTGGGAATACCCATGGCGCGGCATTCGTCCATCAGCTTGGTGATTTCTGATATGTTGTCGAGGTTTCGGCTCATCACCGCCGCCATGTATTCCGCAGGGTGGTGGGCTTTGAGGTAAGCTGTCTGATATGCCACCCACGAGTAGCATGTGGCGTGACTCTTGTTGAAGGCGTAAGAAGCGAATTTCTCCCAGTCGCCCCATATCTTTTCGAGCACGGCAGGGTCGTGTCCGTTTTTCTTTCCACCCTCGATGAACTTCGGTTTCATGGCATCTACGATGTTCTTCTTCTTCTTACCCATAGCCTTGCGCAGCGCGTCGCTTTCGCCACGGGTGAAGTCGGCCAACTGTCGCGACAGGAGCATCACCTGCTCCTGATATACCGTGATGCCGTATGTATCCTTCAGGTATTTCTCCATGCACGGGATGTCATACTTGATTTCCTCGCGTCCGTTCTTGCGGGCGATGAACGAGGGTATGTAATCCATAGGTCCCGGGCGATAGAGGGCGTTCATGGCGATGATGTCCTCAAACACCGTAGGTTGAAGTTCGCGAAGGTATTTCTGCATACCGGGCGACTCAAACTGGAATGTGCCTATGGTGCGTCCTTCGGCATACAGACGGTAGGTGTCGGCATCGTCAATGGGGATGGTGTCAAGGTCGATTACCTTGCCCGTGGTGATGCGTATGTTCTCCACTGCCTCCTTGAGGATTGACAAGGTCTTAAGGCCCAGGAAGTCCATCTTGATAAGTCCTGTCGATTCAATCACGTGGCCGTCATACTGAGTGCAGCGTAGTTTGTGTCCGGGGTCGCTCTTGTCCTCTGCCACCGACACAGGCACCCAATCGCTGATAGGGTCGCGGCAGATGATGAATCCACAGGCGTGAATGCCCGTACCCCTGACCGTTCCCTCAAGCATCTTGGCATACTCCATCGTGTTGCGCAGCTTGGGGTCGGGACTTGCCTCTGCATCCCTCAGTTCGGGTATGCACTTGATGGCATTGCCCAGGTTCATCTTCAGACCGTCGGGCAGTTTGTCGGGGATGAGCTTGCACAGGGCATTGGCCTTGTCGAGCGGCAGTTTCTCCACTCGCGCCACGTCCTTGATGGAGTTCTTGGTGGCCATCGTACCATATGTAATAATGTGTGCGCAGTTCTCATGACCGTATTTGTCCTCCACCCATTCCAGCACCTTGCCGCGTCCGTCGTCGTCGAAGTCGGTGTCGATATCTGGCAGTGAGATACGGTCGGGGTTGAGGAAACGCTCAAACAGGAGGTCATACTTGATGGGGTCAATCTTGGTTATGCCGAGACAGTAAGCCACCACCGAACCGGCAGCCGAGCCACGTCCCGGACCAACCATCACTCCCAATTCCTGTTGAGCCGAGTTGATGAAGTCCTGCACGATGAGGAAGTAACCGGGGAAACCCATGGTCTTCATGATGTGCAGCTCGAAGTTTATCCTCTCCCTCACCTCGTCGGTCAGAGGGGTGGGGTAGAGCTTCTCCGCTCCCTCGTATGCCAGTTTTGAGAGGTAGTCTGCCTCAAACTTTATGCGGTATAGCTTGTCGATTCCGCCAAGTTTCTTGATTTTCTTCTCACCCTCTTCGCGCGGCATCGGGTTTTTGCCGTTCTCGTCGCTCGTGAACTCGTCGAATAGCTGCTCGGGTGTGAACTTCTGCCTCCATTCCTCCTCGGTGCCGAATTCCTCGGGGATAGGGTAGAAAGGCATGATGGGGGCATGCTCGATGTCGTAGGTCTCAACCTTGTCGAGAATCTCCAAGGTGTTGGTGAGAGCCTCGGGGATGTCGGAGAAAACGTCGTTCATCTCCTCGCGAGTCTTAAACCACTCCTGCTTGGAGTATAGCATACGTGTAGGGTCGTCGAGGTCTTTGCCCGTAGATAGGCAGAGCAGGTGGTCGTGGGCCTCGGCGTTCTCCTGGTTGACGAAGTGGGCGTCGTTGGTGCATACCACCTTGATGCCGTATTCTTTGGCCAGTTCAAGAATTACCTTGTTGGCTTTCTGTTGCAGCGGGAAAGTCTCGCGGTTGGCCCTTATGCTTGGGTCCTTCACCTCGTGACGTTGTATCTCCAGGTAGTAGTCGTCGCCGAAGAGGTTATGATACCACTCCACAGCCTCGCGTGCCCCCTCGATGTCGTCGTTTAGAATCTTCCGGGGCACCTCGCCTCCGATGCAGGCGGAGCATACTATGAGGTCTTCATGGTAGCGCTCAAGGTCGGCACGGTCAGTGCGCGGACGGCCGTAGAAACCATCGACCCATGAGTTGGACACAAGCTTTATCAGGTTCTTGTAGCCGTTGTAGTTCTTCGCGAGAACAATAAGGTGGTAACCGCTGCGGTCACCGTTTTCGCTCACCTTGTCCTCCTTCCGATGCCGTGCCACGTACATCTCGCATCCGAAGATGGGCTTGAATGGCTCAAGACCGTCCTTGGCCCTTTTCCCGTTGACACCGTTGCAGTAGTCGAAGAACTCCTTTATGCCGAACATGTCGCCGTGGTCTGTTATGGCCATACCCTTCATGTCGTTGGCAATGGCCTTGTCAACGAGCTTCGAAATGCTCGACTGTCCGTCGAGTATCGAGTAGTATGTATGTACATGAAGATGTACGAAATCTTGCATATTTTTTACCTTTTTATGTGAAATCGAGTGTAAAGTTACGCTAAATTTGCGAAATAACCAAAAGAAATCGGGAAAAAGTTTGTTTATTCGCAAAAAAAGTGCTACCTTTGCAGAGATTTAAATCAATCCTTATAGATACCCATGGGAAGAAGAATTAAGAAACTGAAAAAAATCCGCATCCATCGCGAAGGTACCGATACTCTGATATACAGTGTGTTGGCAATAGGTTTAGTGGCGTTTTTACTATATCACTACATAGATAACAAGATTCCGTTTTGGTCGTTTGCCGTAATCTTTGGAGTGGCATGGCTTGTTGTGTTGAATTTTTACCGCTGCCCAATAAGATATTTCGAGGGTGACACCGAGAGGGTCGTGGTGGCTCCTGCCGACGGCAAGATAGTAGTTATCGAGGAGGTGATGGAAAACGAGTATTTCCACGAGAAACGGCTTATGATATCCATATTCATGAGCTTGTTCAATGTGCATGCCAACTGGTTTCCCGTTGACGGAAAGGTGAAGAGCGTGGTGCATAAGGACGGCAACTTCCACAAGGCTTGGCTGCCCAAGGCAAGCGAGGAGAACGAGCACGCGGATGTGCTTATAACCACCCCGGAGGGCACTGACGTGCTCTGCCGACAGATTGCCGGAGCCATGGCGCGCCGTATTGTCACCTATGCCAAGGAGGGTGAGGAGTGTTATATCGACGAGCACCTTGGTTTTATTAAATTAGGTTCGCGTGTAGATGTCTATCTCCCTCTTGGCTCTGAGGTTTGTGTCAAGATGGGACAGGCCACGACTGGGGATTTGACTGTGATAGCAAAATTAAAGAATCATGGCTAACTTGCTGACAAAACAAATACCGAACACTTTGACATCCTGCAATCTCATATCGGGATGTATTGCCACTGTATTTGCGCTTTCCGCCAATTACAATATGGCATTGGCTTTTATTGTCCTGGGAGCCGTGTTCGACTTCTTCGACGGGATGAGCGCGCGTATTCTCGGGGTGTCGTCGCCTATTGGCAAGGAGCTTGACTCGCTTGCCGATGATGTAACCTTTGGTGTTGCGCCCTCCTCAATGATTTTCAGTCTCTTATATACGTCAGAATACCCAGAGGCGTTATCCTCAATGGCTGCGTTTCTGCCTTACTTGGCATTCGTTATGGCTGCCTTTTCAGCCATTCGTTTAGCCAAGTTCAATCTCGACGAGCGTCAGGCAACATCGTTCATCGGATTGCCCACACCTGCCAATGCCCTGTTTTGGGGTGCGCTTATTGTGGGCGACGAGGACAGTTTCACCGCTCTGCCCCTTGTTCCTCTTGTTGTGCTGGCGATGGTGTTTGTCAGCTGTTGGCTTCTTGTTGCCGAAATACCGATGTTTGCTTTGAAGTTCAAGCATTGGGGATGGAGTGAGAACAAGGTTAAGTATATTTTTCTCGTCTCATGTCTTCCGATATTGCTGATATTCGGAATTTTAGGCGTCTCTGTGATTATTGCATGGTATATCTTTTTGTCAATAATAACTGCAAAACGCAATGCTTAAAGTGTTGTTAATCATTATCGTTGTAGCTTTTATAGTTGGTGCTCTCATACTCATGGTGGCTGTCAACTATGTAATGTCTATTTTCCGTCGTTTCCGTCAGGGGAATAATGGCGAAGATGACAATGGTGAGGAAAGTTTTCGTCGTCATTCCAGTCAGTATAGCTTCCGAGGTACGTCATATTCCCCCAATACCGGAGGGCAAAGGCGGGCACAGCGTACGTCATCTTCTACTCAGCCTGAAATCATTGTAGATACCCGCGACCCAAGCAAGGTGAATCGTCAGATTATCTCCGATGATGAGGGAGAATACGTAGATTTCATTGAAGAGAAATAATACCTAACCCTATAATTCCTAATCAATAACAAATTTCACCTCTTTGAACTCATATTCGGAGAGCGTGCCGTCGGTACGCTCAAGTATTATATGCCCGTTTGGGCGTATGTCTGACAGCTTTGCCTCGAACCCCCCGTTGGCGTCAATGTATTTGTGAAACCCTTCCCTGCGGTACAGGCATTGATTATACTCATTGATGATTGTCATGAATCCCTCGTCAAAACACAAGAAACGGAAACAACGGCATATCTCCTCGATAATTCTCTCAAGCACATTGTTCCTGTCAAACTTACAGTGCTTTATAGCTGCCATAGATACAGGATTGGGGGCATCACTAACAAACATTAACTGGTTGACATTAAGCCCTATGCCGGCAATGAACTCATGAACATATCCGAACCTCAATGTACATTCAGTCAGAGTGCCGCATATTTTCTTGTCCTTGTAGTATATGTCGTTTGGCCATTTGATATTTACGTCCTTCTTGTTTCTCAGTATTTTCCTTAATGTCTTGCATATAGCCAATGATATGGCTTGCATCAATATGAAATTTTCTGAGGCTTTCACTTTATATGGACTGCATTTTACGCTGAAGAGCAGGTTCTGTCCTTTTTCACTTTCCCATTTGTTCGTACCCTGACCTCTGCCGTTAGTTTGGTAGTTTGTGTTGACTATATAAAAGTCATCACCGGGAGGTAGTGGTATGTGGCGGATGTAATTGTTGGTAGAGTCGGTTACATCCACATCATCGATGAAATAACTAAAAAAATCTTGTTCTTTTTCCATTGCTATTCTTGTTTTTCACTTTTTTTTATTACCTTTGCAGCCATGGAAAAGCATGACCAGACAAAGAAGGATGAATATTTCATGCGTAAGGCGCTTGCCGAGGCGCAGGAGGCTTCAAGTGTGGGGGAGATACCCGTGGGAGCCGTTGTGGTGTGTCGTGACAGGATTATATCCCGCGCACATAACCTTACCGAGACATTGTGTGACGTCACCGCCCATGCGGAGATGCAGGCAATCACGTCGGCTGCCAATGCACTTGGTGGCAAGTATCTCACCGATTGTACTCTTTACGTCACTGTGGAGCCGTGCATTATGTGTGCTGGGGCGATTGGGTGGGCGCAGATTCCTCGCGTTGTATATGGAGCGTCCGACGAAAAGCGGGGTTTTCGTCGTTTTGCTCCGCAGGCCATGCACCCGAAAGCAGAAATCACCGGCGGTATCCTGGAAGAAGAATGCTCAGAACTGATGAAGAGCTTCTTCAAAAACCGCCGGTAATAATTCTTAACTCTTAATTCTTAATTCTTAACTCTTAATTCTTAATTCTTAACTCTTAATTCTATCTCGCGCTTCCTCCGCCGTCATACGTGTCGAAGGTGTTGCCAAGGTCGGGATTGTCGCCCATATATGAGTCAGACGTGATTGTCTGTCGGATGATCTTCTGGTTGTATTCCTTGCGGACAGGACCGTTGCGCAGAATAAAGTCGCCGAAGTTCACTGTGGGTATAACCATACCGAAAACTCCGATAGCCGCCCTTGCGCCCGATGAGTTGAAGTTGCTTATGATATATGAAGTCGAGAAGAAAGTGTGGTGATATATCTCCACACGGTTGTACTTGTGGAAGTCCTCCATTATGGTATCTTTCTTTAACGAGTCAGTCTCATGGCTGAATGTGGCAATGCCGTTGCGCACGATGTCGTCCGATTTGTCTCCCGGCACACCGTGGCTTTTCTCTATACATTGGCATATCCCGTCGAGGGTGCCATAAGTCATTTCTTTGTCAGAAGGCACTGTGAATTTTGCCACAATGAGTAAGATAGCAATTAATGCCACAAGAATGATAATCTTGCCCAGGCAACTCTTCAAAAACTGCGTGCCGAGAGTGTCCTTTTTGTATTCGCTTTTGCTGCTATGTATTCCGTTGTCCATAATATATAAAGGTATTATTAAGTTATTGAATTAATTGTTGATCACTTGCATCCGATGAGGTTCATGAATTCTTGCCTTGTCTTGGCTTGGTTGAAGGCTCCGCTAAAGTCGCTTGTTGTTGTTATCGAGTTCTGTTTCTCCACACCTCGCATCTGCATGCACATGTGTTTTGCCTCCACCACAACCATCACTCCCAAGGGCTTGAGTGTTTCCTCTATGCACTGCTTTATCTGCAGAGTCATTCTCTCCTGCACCTGCAGTCGATGTGAGAAAATATCTACTACCCGTGCTATCTTGCTCAACCCCGTTATGTAGCCGTTGGGTATGTAAGCAACATGTACCTTTCCATAGAACGGCAGCATGTGATGCTCGCACAGCGAAAAGAAGTCGATGTCCTTCACTATCACCATTTGGCTGTAATCCTCCTTGAAAAGGGCATCGGTGAGAACCTTGTGCGCATCCATGGTGTAGCCTCTTGTGAGCACCTGCATGGCTTTTGCCACGCGCATCGGTGTTTTTTCAAGTCCCTCGCGCTCTGGGTCTTCTCCGAGCAACTGTAGTATGTCCTTGTAATGTGACGCCAGTTTCTCAAGTCCGTCACGGTATTCTGTTTCTGGATTCATTAATTATTTTAGTATTGTACGCTTATTTTTCCCTTTACTATCGAAGCCTGCTTGTAGCCCATCTCCCTAATCTCCTGTAGCATAGCGTGTGCCTCCTCGTAAGTGCGGAAATTTCCCACGCGGCATATCCACCTTGGAGAATAGAAATGCACGTATATGGGTTGGTCGGGAAAGCGGTGCTTGATGGCATTGCCCACTGCCTCGGCGTTTTGCCTGTCCTTGCGGGTGTTGCCTCCGGTGAAGGCCTGCACCCTGTAGCCTGTAACCTTATAGCTGTTTTTCATCACCTTTTTCCTCATGTCCGGTTCTGTTGTTCCCGAAGAAGGTGGTGTAGCGTTGTTGTTGTTGTTGCCAGGGGTGTTCCCCGAAGAGGTGTTTCCCGAAGAGGTGTTTCCCGATGAGGAGTTTCCCGATGGCGTGTTCCCTTGTGATTTTCTTGTCTGCGGATTGGCCGTTCTCTCGCCATTGACCAATTTGTCTATTGTCTCGTCCTGGGTCACGGTCACTACAGCCTTGTCCTTGGTCGGCTTCTTCAGTCGGTCGAGGAATGTCTGGGCTTGTGTACCGCAGATGCTCTGCACTGTCAATATGGCAATAACGGCTGTTCTTTTCATTTTTATTCTTTGATTAAAACACATAGACACAGAGCCAGAGAGAGTCCTGTTCCTAAGAAAAAACTCTGTGCCTCTGTGCCTCTGTGTTCAATAAACTACTTACTTCTTCCAAGCGTCGATGATACCCTTGAAGTCTGCAGCCTTCAGTGATGCGCCGCCGATAAGGCCGCCGTCGATGTCGGGCTTTGCGAACAGCTCGGGAGCGTTGCTTGCCTTGCAGCTACCGCCGTAGAGGATTGATGTCTCTTCGGCAACTGCCTCGCCGTACTTCTCTGCCACACAGCTGCGGATGTAGGCGTGGATTTCCTCTGCCTGCTCTGCGGTGGCTGTCTTGCCTGTGCCGATTGCCCAGATTGGCTCATAGGCGATGACGATGTTCTTGAACTCCTCGGCTGTGAGGTTGAACACGCTGCCCTCAAGCTCTGCCTTGCACACCTCGTTCTGCTTGTTTGCCTCGCGCTCAGCCAGGCTTTCGCCGATACAGAAGATTACCTTCAGGCCGTTCTTAAGTGCCAGCAGCACCTTCTCCTTCAGTATCTCAGGAGTCTCGTTGTAATACTCGCGGCGCTCTGAGTGGCCGAGGATTACATACTGTGCTCCAGTGCTCTTCACCATTTCTGCTGACACCTCACCGGTGTAGGCTCCCTTCTCCTTGTCGGCGCAGTTTTCGGCGCCAAGGCCGATAACCTCCTGATTGAGGAACTGGGCAATGCTTGCCAGGTGAATGAACGGAGTGCAGATGACCACACCGCAGTTTGGCTTTTCAGCTGTCAATGTCTCGTTAAGCTCCTTTGCAAGAGCAATACCATCCTGCAGGTTCATGTTCATCTTCCAGTTACCTGCTACAATTTTCTTTCTCATTGTTTTTTTCTTTTTAAAAAGTTGATATAAAATACTTGTTCTTTCCTTGTGTCTCACCCATGTTGTCCATGCCCAAAGCCTGTCGGCGAGGGTCAGCAGCAACAGGGGTATTACAAACCACGACACTATCTCCGCAGCCCTTTTCGACGTGAGGTCATCGGGCATCGTGCCCACCACCGACTGATTTATGGGTGTCGTGGCCTGTGTTTCGTCGGGTAGGGCGTTGTGGCTCCATTTGCCGATTATTTTGCCATCCTTTATGACCACCAATCCGGGACTGCTCCTGATGATGGTGCGCAGTGTGGTGGCGTCTGTCGAGCAGAACGGGTATTCGGCTCCCGTCATGTCCTTCCATTTCTCGATGTTTGCCGTGCTGCTTGCCGTGAGGCAGTAGAACGGCACTTGGTTTTCACGGGCGTAGTCATACAAGCGGTTGATGTCGCTGAACTGCATGTCGTCCGACTTTTCCAGATATGGTGCAACAAGAAGCATCGTATATCCCGGGGAGTTAATCACCTCCTCGGTGATATCCTCGTCGTCGGCAATTCTCGTCATCGTGAAGTCGTGTATCGGAGGAATGTATCCTTCGGATGTCTGCACCGTGCGGCTGTCGATGAATGTCCATGTGGAGTCGGGATAGTTGTCGAGCGTGAACTCGCGCCTTTCCCCGTCCTTCTCCAAGATGAACGTTGTCTCAAATTGTGGTTGTTCGGCATCCTCGGGGATTTCCATACCCTTGCGTATGTCTGCACCCACATAATAAGGCCTGAAGTCAAACGGCGGCAGTATATAAAGACTGTAACTTGAGAGTGCGAGCACGAACAGGATGGTGTAGTTAATCACTATCCACTGTGTGCCTATGCTCACAAGTCTCAGCATGCTTGTGGAGCGCATTGCTATCCGCAGGGCGGCAACCGTCAGCAAAAGGTTCTTATAGAACGTCTCCCAGTTAGTCAGCACGATGGCATCGCCGAAGCAGCCGCAGTCGCTAACCGGATTGGTTATTGCGAGCCATAGCGTGAGCGGGGTCATCACTGACATAAATGCCAAGGTGAGCCTTGTCACCAAACGTCTCCTGATGGCGAAGAGCAGAAGCATGCCAAGCGTGAACTCCGTGGCAGATAGTGCCACCGAAGCAACCAATGCCAGCACCTCGGGTACTATCTGTGACATACCCCATGCTGCCATGTAGTCCTCTATCTTTATCTGAGTGCCGATGGGGTCAACAGCCTTGACGAATCCCGATGCCAGGAATGTCAATGCCACAACAAAGCGGCAAATGTTAGTAAGCGAGCTTGATAGCACCGAATACCGCATAGTTGATGATGTCCATATAATTGCCCTCAACGCCCTCGCTGACGAGTGTCTCGCCGTTCAGGTCTTCTATCTCCTTGATGCGCTGCAACTTGGTGAGGATGAAGTCGGTGTAGCTGCTCACCCTCATCGAGCGCCACGCCTCGTCGTAGTCGTGGTTCTTGCGCTTCATCAGCTCCAATGCCTCCCTTGCGTGCCTGTCATACAATGCCAGGGCCTCGTCGCAGGTGATGTCAACCGTGTCAACGAATCCTTGCTCCACCTGTATCAAGCCTACAATGCCGTAGTTGACGAGAGCCACGAATTCCGGCCTTATGCCTTCGCCCACCATCGACTCCTTCTTTATCTCAAGGCTACGTATTCTCTTGGCCTTGATGAACAGCTGGTCGGTGAGCGACGATGGCCTCAGTATTCTCCACGAGGCACCGTAGTCGTGCAGCTTCTTCGCAAACAGGTCGCGACATTCAGCCATTACGGCTTCAAATTCCTTGTTTGTATCCATTTTGGGTGCAAAGTTACATATTTATATTCAAACGACCAAAAAACGCGCCCTATTCTTTTTGTTTTTTATGAATATACTTGATTTTGGCGCATTGCATGTCAAATCTCACCTTTAGTGAGTCGAGTTTCATCTTAGTCCTGGTGAGAGTTTCCAGTTCCTCGGCTGTGGCCCTCAGCTCTGCCTTGTCCCTATTCACCTTGTCCTTGATGTATTTGTAGTCGAGAGTCACTGCCTGCAGCGCACTGTCGGTGACGGCAAGGTCTTCCTGAGCCTCTTTCAGAGATATGTTCTGAAACAACTTCAGTGCTTTCTTCCTCGTTTCCACCGCACCTGGATATACCTTGCGCAGTGAGTCGATGGCTATCTTGGCGCGGTCGTAGCTGCCTTCGCTGAAATATTTCTCCGCTTGCTCGAGCATATTCTCGGCAGCCTGCTGCGCATCGCTGCCGCCGCATGAGACGGTAAGCATTGCGCCTACCATAATCTGTAAAATCAAACACTTTTTCATTGCAATGTTAATTTTCAAATTGCAAATTTATACAATAATGAATAGAAAAAAGAATAAAGAGTATATAATTTAATGTTATTTAACGGAATATTTCCTAATTCCTCATTCCTAATTCCTAATTTCTCCTTACCTTTGCAACCGTTTTTTGAAGAAATAGGTTAACAAGATGAAATTGTACTCAGACAGTGAATTAGCACAAATTCTTGACAAGAAAATATTCCATTTGATATCTGAAGCGGCTGACAGCCTTAACCTCGAGTGTTATGTTGTCGGAGGCTTTGTGCGTGACATTTTCCTGCAGCGTCCATCCAACGACATTGATGTCGTAGTGGTGGGAAGTGGCATACAGGTGGCTTCGGCCCTGAAAGAGAGACTTGGAAAGAAGGCGCATCTATCGGTGTTCCGTAACTTCGGTACGGCACAGGTGAAAATTCACGACATTGAGGTGGAGTTTGTGGGTGCACGCAAGGAGAGCTACAGTCACGACTCGCGAAAACCAATTGTAGAGGACGGTACGCTCGAGGACGATCAGAACCGTCGCGACTTCACTATCAACGCCATGGCTATCTGTCTGAACAAGGATAGGTTCGGAGAACTTGTTGACCCCTTTGACGGCATATACGACCTTGAGGACGGAATAATTGCCACTCCCCTCGACCCCGACATAACCTTTTCCGACGACCCGCTGAGGATGCTACGCTGCATACGCTTTGCCACGCAGCTCAACTTCATGATTGAGGACGAGACCTTCGACGCTCTCTCGCGCAATGCCGAGAGAATTAAGATAATAAGCGGTGAGCGCATCAAGGACGAACTCAACAAAATCCTCATGTCGCCCACGCCAAGCCGCGGTTTTGTGGATCTCCACCGTTGTGGACTTCTACAACTCATCATGCCCGAACTCGCCGCACTCGACATCGTGGAGACGAGGAACGGCATTTCACACAAGAACAATTTCTACCACACCCTTGAGGTGCTCGACAATGTGTGCCGTCGTTCCGACAACCTATGGCTTCGCTGGGGTGCCTTGCTTCATGACATAGGCAAGGCAAAGTGCCGCAAGTTTGAGGGGACAGCCTGGACATTCTATAATCATAACTTCGTGGGTGCCAAGATGGTGCCATCTCTATTCCGTCGCCTTTCGCTACCTCTTGACGCCAAGATGAAATATGTACAGAAAATGGTGGAGCTGCACATGCGACCTATCGCCATTGCCGACGAGGAGGTGACAGACAGTGCCGTGCGTCGTCTCATCAATGATGCCGGTGATGATATCGACGATCTTATGCTACTCTGCGAGGCGGATATTACGTCCAAGAACGAGGTGAGGAAAAAGCTATTCCTTGAGAATTTCCGTATGGTGCGCGAGAAGATTGCCGACCTTAAAGAGAAGGATTACAAGAGATTGTTGCAACCCGTGATTGATGGTGACGAGATTATGGAGATGTTCCATCTAAAGCCATCCAAGGAAGTGGGAGAGTTGAAAAAGGTGATGAAGGATGCCGTGCTTGACAATCTCGTGCCCAACGAGCGTGAGCCGCTTATGGCGTTGCTCATGGACAAGGCTAAGTCGATGGGACTTCTTTTACAAGGAGTTAAGAATTAAAAATTAAAAATTAAGAATTAAGAATTAAGAATTAAAAATTAAGAATTAAAAATTAAGAATTAGGAGTTAAGAATTAAGATAATTGTAATCTGTGATAATCTGTGGACAAAAAGCATCAGTGAATGACATTACGGAAAAATAGGACGGAATATTGGGAAAATCGCAATAAAGTGAGCGAGAGAATGAAAAATAGGAATAAGAAGTGTTAAATAAACAATAATATTTGCCTATATATTATTATAATGTGTATCTTTGCACCTTGAAAATCGGTTTCCCCTAAGGAATTAGGAAAAATAGACAAGAATAATTAAATAGTAATATTTTTAATAGGTATGAAAACAGTAAAGATTTTATTGATGGCGGCTTTTGGTATCACGCTCGCATCATGTGGAAGTAAGTCGGGTGGAAAGCCCAACTTCGCTGACAACGAGTATGCCGTACGCACTGTCGCCATAGAGGGAACAGAGTTGCAAACAACTTATCCTGCAACAATTAAAGGTATCCAGGACGTGCAGATACGTCCGAAGGTATCGGGATTCATTACTAAGGTTTGTGTTCAGGAAGGACAGGCGGTATCTGCCGGACAACTCCTTTTCGTAATCGACAACGAGACCTACCAGGCACAGCTCCGTCAGGCTAAGGCTTCGGTGAACACCGCTCAGGCACAGCTTGCCACCTCTAAACTGACTTACGAGAACTCGAAGAAACTTTTCGAGTCAAATGTTATCGGGCAGTATGAACTGCAGACTTCAGAGAACTCATATAACACAGCCAAGGCACAACTTGCCCAGGCAAAAGCTGCTCTTGCCTCAGCTGAGGAGATGCTCAGCTACTGCTACGTTAAAAGTCCCGCTTCGGGAGTGGTTGGCTCGCTGCCATTCAAGGTGGGTGCATTGGTGAGCGCATCGAGCGCAGAGCCTCTGACCACCGTGACCGACATAAACACCATCGAGGTTTATTTCTCAGTTACCGAGAAGGACATGCTCACCATGACCAAGAACGACGGTGGCGTGAGTGCTGCACTCGCAGCCTTCCCCGCTGTTAAGCTGCAGCTGGCAGATGGTAGTATCTACGCAGAGCCAGGCAAGGTGGTGAAGGCGAGTGGAGTGATTGATGCCACAACCGGTTCGGTGTCGCTCATTGCCCGTTTCCCCAACCCGCGTCATGAGTTGCGTTCGGGTGGTGCAGGACAGATTGTCATACCTAATGTCAACAGCAATGCCATCATCATCCCGCAAGTTGCCACTTCTGAGGTTCAGAACAAGAAGTTCGTTTATCTCGTAGGCAAGGATAACAAGGTGAAATACAGCGAAATTAAGGTCAATCCACAGGATGACGGTATCAACTATATCGTAACCGACGGATTGAAGCCCGGCGACCGCTATGTATCTAAGGGTATCACCTCGCTCCATGACGGTATGGAGATTAAGCCTATCACCGAGGCTCAATATCAGAAGAAGATTGACGATGCCGCCAAGCTCGGCGAAGGACAGAACTCGGCATCGGCAGTAATTGACGCACTTAGCAGTAAGAAGTAATTTTTAAATGAAGAATGAAGAATGAAGAATGAAGAATGGCTGCGCATAGGCATTTAATTCCTAATTCCTAATTCCAAATTTCTAATTATTAAAAAGTAGTTATGACATTTACAAATTTCATTAAGCGTCCGGTGCTCTCGACCGTGATATCGATATTCTTCGTTATCCTCGGAATTATCGGACTCATTTCACTGCCTATCGAGCAGTTCCCCGACGTGGCTCCGCCTACCATCGAGGTGCGCACCGACTATACGGGAGCTGACGCCCAGACCGTGCTCAACTCCGTGATCGTTCCTCTTGAGGAGAGTATCAACGGTGTGGAGAACATGACGTATATGACCTCAGAGGCCACCAACGACGGTTCGGCCTCAATCGA
>JALERP010000193.1 GCA_022764085.1 Prevotella sp. | reverse complement strand
GTCGCCGCCTCGCTGGCTCATTCCGTGCACCTCCGCCTGCTTAAGGTTGATATTGGCCTTTGTGGCGGCCTCGCCTATGATTGTGGCGATGGAGAGAATACCTTGTCCTCCCACACCGCAAAGTATAATGTCTTTCTTCATCAGAATCAATTATATAAAAGAATAGAAAAATCCACACTTGAGACTATTTATCTCCCCTCTCTTTTGGAGAGGGGTCGGGGGTGAGGCTTTTTTTCCTCTCCCTCGCATGTCGTGCAGCCGTCTGTATGCACTCGCGGCGTGGTATGATTACCGATACTCCGTTGTATTCAATCTCCTCGCGGATTGTGCGTGTTATCTCCTCCATGTTCTTGGGCAGAGGCACCACCACGCGCACATGCTCCGGCTCAACGCCAAGTCCGATGCAGATGGCCTCAAACTTGTTAGTGCCGGCAGAGTCCTGCCCGCCGGTCATTCCCGTTGTGAGATTATCTGAGATGATTACCGTGATGTTCGACTTGTCGTTCACGGCGTCCAGCAATCCCGTCATTCCCGAGTGGGTGAATGTGGAGTCGCCGATTACGGCTATTGATGGGAACAATCCTGCATCTGCCGCACCCTTGGCCATCGTGATAGAAGCACCCATATCCACGCAGCTCGACAGAGCTTTGAACGGAGGCAGTGCACCGAGCGTATAGCAACCGATATCGCCGAAGATGCGGTGGTCGGGATATTCCTCAGCCACCTTGTTGAGGGCGGCATACACGTCGCGGTGTCCGCATCCCTGACAGAGCTGCGGCGGGCGTGCGGCGAGGTTCTTTGCCTGAGGCAGAATCTCTGGGACCTCCACACCGAGTGCGGCAGCCACCGAGTCGGGCGTAAGCTCACCGGTGCGTGGCAGTGCTCCTGTCAATCTTCCGCATACGGTATATCCCGTACCGAGCATGGCTTTCACGCTCTCCTCCACCACCGGTTGTCCATCCTCCACAATGAGCAGTCGGCCGCTCTCATGGGCGAGCATCTCTATGCGCTGCTGCGGCAGTGGATACTGCGACACCTTTTCTATATTATATAAGGCACGTTTCTCCTCCGGCAACTTCTCAAGAGCTTCCTTCACATAGTTATATCCGATGCCGCAAGCCACGATGCCCGTCTTCTCCTCCTTCTTGCCCTCGTCGGAGTATTCGCTGCGGTTGAACAACGACATGTTGCTTGCCATTATCATCTCATCCTGCTTGTCTATGAGCATTTCGTATTTCTTGCGGGCAATACCCGGCAGCAGCACCCATGCGTCGGTGGAAATGTTTATGTCGTTTTCCTCGCGAGGTTCTCTCACCACCACTCCGGCGCGCGAGTGGGCGAGACGTGTGACAACGCGCAGCAGTACAGGCTCTTTTATTCTCTCCGAGTAGTCGAATGCCGCCGCCATCAAGTCGTAAGCCTCCTGTTGGTTAGACGGCTCGAAGATGGGCAGCAGTGCGAATTTGCCGTAGAATCGCGAGTCCTGCTCGTTCTGGCTGGAGTGCATCGACGGGTCGTCGGCGGCAAGCACCACCAGTCCTCCCTGCACACCCGTTATGGCACTGTTGATGAATGCGTCGGCACATACGTTCATGCCCACATGCTTCATGCACACCAAGGCACGCTTGCCGGCATACGACATGCCGAGAGCCGCCTCCATGGCAGTCTTTTCGTTTGTACACCATCGTGAATGAACACCTCGCTCCTTGGCAAGCGGGTCATTCTGAATGAATTCGGTAATCTCGGTAGATGGAGTGCCGGGATAGGCATATACACCGCTTAGTCCTGCGTGTATGGCTCCCAAGGCTATAGCCTCGTCGCCGAGAAGAAGTCTTTTTTCCATGTTGCTCTAATATATATTTTAGTTATAATCTTTTAGGTTGTCATTAAGACATATCATAATCGGCGCAAAGTTACACATTTTTATTTAAAACAACGACAAATTATCATATTTTTTTTGTTATTTGTGTGTTTTTTGTTATAAATCCCGTATATTTATCGGATTTTAACTATATATCATTTAACCTACTCCCGAATCAACGGTCACTGACCCGCCTGACGGATAGTAAGCGTCTCCACGATGACGTATTGCATATATCAAAAAAACCGCTAAGAGGCGAGCTTAGCGGTTTTCTTTCCATTTGTCAGGCAGAAGCATTTATAAGCATGATATTCACCATGGCCTTCACTAGAATATCTGTACCATCCGAGCCTACATTGGACAGTTTCTCTACCCAGTTAGTGTCGTTGTCGTTCTCCCTGACCTTAAATTCTAGTTTGAAAGTATCAGCCAGAGTTATCAGCTCGTGTTTCTGCTCAGCGTCCATCATTTCTATCAGTGTCATAAGAAGTCTGACGGCTTGATCGTTTGTACGAAGCGGATATTTCTTGATAGGTTTCAGCTTCACCTTTCGTTCGTCTTCTTGGTATTCATCCGCCAGATGACACTTAAAGATCTTTTTCATGCTACTCTTGTTATAGAATTTTCTCCATCGTAGTATCCGTAAACGTACGCCAAATTTCGAGCTTTACCTTCTTGTATTCATCAAAGAGTTGCCCCAATCGTTCTATCTCGAACACCAGACGGAGTTCGTTCTTATCCTCGTTTTTCTGACCTTCTTTGCGGTAGCCAAGACGTACGATCTTTATGTAATAGAGATCGCGGATGCCCTTACCCGAAAGGTAAGGCATGAAGTAGTAGAGTTTGTTGAGCGCAACAGTAGTCGGGAATTTCTTGCCTGTGTAGTAAATCTTGGCAGAGCCATCAAGATACTGCTCCCAATTATCTTTCTTGACGTTGCAGACAAGTAGGTTCTTGGTGAGGTCAATAGGCAAGTGACGATGCTTGCGTTTCTTTCCGTATTCAACCTCAATGTCCTCGCGAACTATACAGTTCTGCGTGATAGGTTCAAGCTCGTACTTGTCGAAGAGGTCGAGGAAGTCAAGCTGCTTAATAACCGTATGCTTAGTGTACACAAGACGTTTTTCACCAGAGTAGCGTAAAATCGCATCGGCAACGAAGAAGCCAAGATTTACTGGCACAGCATTACCAATCATCTGCTCAATGTCGGTCTTTGTTCCGTCAAACGAAAAATCTTCAGGGAAAGTCTGAATCATGCTACGTTCACGAGTCGTAAGAGGACGCACTCCTTCCAAAGAGCTTACAGGATCGCCTGGGTGCAGATTGTAGCCTTTGGGCATAGGACGGTTTACGCCACGAATGGTTGCACTTGGTTCGTCCGTGCTGAAAATGCCACGACGAACATAACTGCGTGGATGACGATAATAATACTTTATGTCCAGCTTGTCGCCAAAATATTCTGCAACGCTCATTTCGTGATCGGCAAGATTCTCACGAATGGCAGTTTGCATGAAGTCATTTTCTGCTCCTAAACGCCCAATCATTACGAAACGCTTGCGACGCTGTGGAACGCCACATAAAGCTGCATTCAAGACCGTGTAGCTAGTGCCATAGCCTGCCTCGTGGAAGATTGCGAGGGCATCCTGCAACTTTTGCGTTTTGGTTATGCGCTCCACATTTTCCATAACGAACCATTGAGGGCGGATAGATGCGATAATACGTGCATAGCATACCGTAAGGTCGCCACGACCATTGTTTTCGTCTCGCTTTCCTGCTGACGAAAAGTCTTGGCATGGCGGTCCACCGATAATCATATCAGGAGCAAAGGGGCGAATCTTCTCTACCGAGCCTTCGACATCCATTAAATCGGCACGAAATGCCGGATGACTAAAATTGTTGCGGTAAACGGTAAGAGCATCCTGCCAGTTATCAAAACCAGCAACGACTTCCATTCCTGCCTTTTCAAAACCAAGGCTAAGGCCTCCGCATCCGCAGAACAAATCAACTACTCTCATGTTACTTTACAAACAATTCTGGGTGACTAACAAGGTAAGCATCGAATCTACGTTCAGGTCGGAGAAATTTCTGACCATCGCCAAGAATAATGTTCTTTATGTCATACTTGGAGATACGTGGCTTGGTAAGTTCATCGCATCTCATTAGCGGGTTGGTGAGTTTACCACTAATGGCAAATGCCTTGTCTGTTTTGTAGTTATAAGCAAGGTCATTTACGATGTCGGTGTAGTTAAACTTTCCGAACTGAGTAAAATCCCAAAGCATCTTGTAAAGCCAGATAATGGTGCGCTGGTTACGTGAAATGTCATCAACGGCATTTGCTTCGCGGAGACACATCTGAATGACAGAGAGGTTAGACCATACGAAAACATCAAGGCAATTCTCTTCAAGGTCAGTCAGCTGTTTGTCGGTTTTCCAGATAGGCTGCATGATGAGAGGGACCTGCTTGTTCACGGCATCTTTGGAAACAGCTTCTATTGCTCGCTTAATTGCATCATAGTGGGGCACTACCTGTCGAATCTCGCTCCAATTCTTAATCTCGGAGCCAATGGTGTTCAATAACTCATGAAGCTTTTGCTTTCCCTTGGGCGAGTCATAGCATGAACAAATACTACATGCAAGGAACAAGATAGTAGGAGAACGGACAACAATCTCGCTGCCATAATCCTCATCTGGACAATCCTTTGTCGTGTTATCCGGCAAAGTCGTCAGCTTAACCTCAAGACCTCTTACCGCCTTCTCAGACGTTCGATTAATCATCACGAGGTCAATTTTTTCCTTCTTTGCAGCCGTGTAATACTGTTCAAAAGGATAGAAGCCCGCCTCAAAATCGTAGTATGCTTCATCGCTCAGCGGGTCAACCCCAAGAAGCGTTGTTGCATCTATGTACTTATGCACAACCTCATTATCCTTATTGGTACAGATGAATACAGGCTTGACATTCTTGCTATCCATATAAGCTACGAGAGAGGCAGGAAAAGAACTGTTGAACTGGTTCTTGCCCCATGCCTCCTCAAAGCGATAATCTCTACTAGAGAACTTTTGACCGAAAAGGCCAGGTGCTACTCCTTCAATGAAGTAAACGACCTCTTTATCTTTTTTTGCCATAATATTTTACCTTTAATTTTTTGCTTATATTAAGCAGTCAATTTGTTTATGTTTACTGCAATCTTTCCACCTTCAAAACATGTATAGCTGACTTTTTTCTTTGAAGTTTCTTTCGTGAACATTGTTGGCAATTCTTTAACGTCACCTATGCTCCAGCACTGGTCACTTGAACGTACCTCTATACCTGCAATTGCTTTGGCAACATAATCACCAATCTCATTACTTGGCTTCGAGCTGATGTCATAACCAAGAGATGCATCAAAAACTTCCTTCTTGAACAGCAGTATGTCTGGGCGTTTGCCAATGGTATCAAGTTCTGCCTGATATTCGTTGAAGAACTTCTCAAAGCCAGCATCACCTGCAACAAGATCATCCGATTTACCATATCTCACAGCAACGATATTCTCGGAATTGTCATTAATAGCTCTGAAAAGAACATCTTCTGCCCAATCACCTTGCTGTTTGTTGGTAATGAACTCCGAAGATGCCAGTGTAGGCATTGATGCTTCACTACGTGGCTCATTAAAATCGATAAGGCCTGTGTGAATGGTGTTGCAAATGTTATTTATGATATCTTTGTATGCCATAGATTTATTTTTTTACTTTATCAACCCTTGTTCATCCAAGAACCGTCCGAACGCTTCAAGGATGGTGATTGTTCTTTCCTTAATGTCTGTTTCGGCAAAGTCAGTCTTTGTCTTTGCCAATTGTTTAAGTTCCAATACACAAGTGGCTTTCTTAGCGTCACCCTTTGATGTAGTGTAACCATTGTAGTATTTCATCTTGTCGCCAAAACGGAAGTCAGAAGCACGGATGTTGATGCGCTTTTCAAGTATCGACTTGTTGCCAAGCATCTCAACTACGTCCTTGGAGCTAAGTGATTTCTCTATATCATAGCGATTACGAGCATAGATGTGTTCGATTTCAAAAACTGTGTCAAGCGAAGGACGTTCCTGCTTTTCGTCCTGCATACACCACCACACAAGCATTGACTTGGTAATAGGACGACCGTTGTAGAAGTTGTAGTTGTCAAACTGATTGGCTGTCTGTTGCTGAGGGAAACGGAATTCTGCAAAATCCACTTCTTTTCCGTTGATGATATTCACCATTTCTGCATATACAGGTGTACGCAAAGCATTCACACCAGGGTTGGTGATAGCGTATGCCCAAATGAAAGCGATACTCTTTGTCAGGAATTTGTAGAACTTCTCGTCATCCAATTGGTTGTTTGCATCCTTGTTACAAAGGAAATACACACTAACGAAGAATGTCCACATGCTGTTAGGCGCATAATTGAGGACGAAGAGTTGGCGCAACACTCTTTGCGAGAATCGATCGTCTGACATAGAGTACACATCGTTCCAAAAGTCAGCAAGCAGTTCCATGTTAGAGAGAGTCTCATCGCTTTGTAGTAATGCGTAGTTGTTGGCTCCATAAAATGAGCGCAATGCCTCGGTCGTGGATCGTTTGATGCCTTTCTTGGCACGCTCGTAATACATGTAACGAGAGAAAAGTTCATCCATTGGCGCGCCACTATTGGAATGCAGATGTTTTTCGCAAATCTCCTCAAGCTTACGCCAGCGCTTGATGAAATCATCCTTTTTGCCAAGTTTAGAATAATACTTGTAGAATTCGGCTTTGAAAATGTCGGCATCTGAAAGTGCCTTACCTCGATTATTGAGCGTAGAGAAGATGCGAAGTGCTGTGTCCTGTACGTCAGCTTCAATAGGCAGAAGGATGCAGTTGTTCAGGAAACGGCTGGGCAGATAAGGGAAGTAAGCAGGATAATCTGCCACGAACTCATCAATTTTGCCTTGGAAGAAGCGGAAGTTCTCTGCATAGCGGCTCTTCATTTTTTCGTTGACAATGCCGTCTTTAAGAATAGCCAGAAACTCTTCCTTATCCTTATCTGTAGCTACCTCTGAGTTGATTTTCAGAAGATTCATATCTGGCTGGTCAAACTCGTCTGTCTTCCAGATACATTTGCCTATCATCTCACGAAGCAATTGGCTCTGCTTATCCTTCATCTTCTCAAAACGAGAATAAAAAGCACGAAGCAAGAGCATGATGGTCGTTAGGCGTTGTTGACCATCGATAATTTCCATCTGACCGTTATCGTTTTTGAAAGTCACGATAGGACCAAGATAGTATTCTGCCGTGGTGCGGTCAAACCTATCGGCATCACCTTCAGGAATAGCAAAAGCAAACACATCTTCCCAAAGGGTAAAGCATTCCTTTTCAGCATCCCATGCGTATGGACGCTGATAATCTGGTATGAGGAAATCTGCCTTATTATCACTCAGCAGATTCTTTATTGTTTTCTGATCAACATTAAGTTTTGACATAAGTATATGTTCTTTGTTCTATTGTATTTTATTCAGTATAATTATTGATTTACGGCTTCCCAATGCCCCGTCTTGTTACTACCAACATATTTGATGAGATTCAAATCACGTAGAACATAGAGATCACGTTTTATAGTCTTGTCGGAAACATTAAACATTGTTGCAAGACTAACCGCGTTTATCGGGACATTTATCGGGACATTTGTTATGTCGTTTATCGTACCATTTTTTATGATGTGATAAATATTTCTCTGTCTTTCAGTAAGTTGTAATATTTTTATCGTATTATTTACTTGGACATTTACCGTATCATTTACTGGGACATTCTTGTCTTCTATTTTGTCAGTTACACCTGCTCGTAGTTTCATTTCATCGTAGAGAGGTGTGAGTTTGATTCCATCCGAAGTCTCTATCAGGAGTTCTTGTGAAAGCAGCTTTTTGAGAGT
>JALERP010000160.1 GCA_022764085.1 Prevotella sp. | reverse complement strand
ACTAGTGCGTCCGTCATACGTGCTCTCGGGAGCGGCGATGAACGTATGCCACAGTTACGATGAGTTGGAGCGTTTCCTCGCCATGGCAACAGAGGTGAGCAAGGAATTCCCTGTGGTGGTTTCACAGTTTATGCAGGAGACAAAGGAGATAGAGTTTGACGCCGTTGCCGACAAGGGCGAGGTGATAGAATATGCCATTTCCGAGCATATCGAGTATGCTGGAGTTCACTCTGGCGATGCCACCATGGTGTTCCCCGCACAGAATATTTATTTCTCCACCATCCGTCGCATCAAGAAGATTTCGCGCCGCATAGCCAAGGAGTTGAACATCAGCGGTCCGTTTAATATTCAGTATCTTGCTAAGGGCAGCGATATCAAGGTTATCGAGTGCAACCTACGTGCATCCCGCTCATTCCCCTTCGTCAGCAAGATTCTCAAGCGCAACTTCATCGATACCGCCACCCGCATCATGCTCGACGCCCCATACGAGCGTCCCGACAAGAGTGAGTTTGATATCGACCGCATTGGTGTGAAGGCTTCGCAGTTCTCGTTTGCCCGTCTGCAGAATGCCGACCCAGTGCTTGGTGTTGATATGTCATCAACTGGTGAGGTGGGATGTCTTGGAGATGATTTCAATGAGGCCCTGCTCAATGCGATGATTGCCACTGGATATAACATTCCTGGTAAGAACATCCTCGTTTCATCCGGCGGACTGAAGGGCAAGGTCGATCTGCTCGAACCAATAAAGAGATTGCAGCAATCGGGTTATTCCATCTTCGCCACTGAGGGCACTGCCAAGTTCCTCGGCGAGAACGGAGTGAATGCCACCGTGGTGTCATGGCCTGATGAGGATGGAGATAACAAGGTGATGGACATGATAGCCGACCATAAGTTCGACCTTATCATCAACGTGCCGAAGAACCAGACCAAGCGCGAGCTCACCAATGGTTATCGCATCCGTCGTGGTGCCATCGACCACAATATCCCGCTTATGACCAACGTGCGCCTTGCCAAGGCATTCATCGAAGCCTTCTGCTCTATGAAGCTAGAGGACATCAAGATTAAGAGTTGGCAGGAGTATAATGCATAAAAAGCCGTTTGTGTCTCAATTATTTGAGATATGAAACGTACTTAAAAGTATATGTTACATTTTTCGGGTGCAAAGTCGGGAATTATACCTAACTTTGCACCCCGAATATTTAATGTAACATGTAATCTTGATTATGACAAAAGGAAAAACTAACTTTTTACGCTGTATGGCTACTGCCGCAGCAATGGCAATGCCCATTATCAGCGGGGCGCAGAACCCTATCGTGCAAACATGGTTTACGAGCGACCCGGCACCAATGGTGGATGGCGACCGCATGTATGTATATACAGGCCATGACGAAGATGGTGCAGACTTCTTCTGGATGTATGAGTGGAGGGCATATTCAACAACGGATATGGCGAACTGGACAGACCACGGTTCGCTTATGTCGCTCGACACCTTCTCCTGGGCTGACGACAGGGCATGGGCAGCACAAACCATCAAGCGCAATGGCAAGTATTATTGGTATATATGTGCCCATTCAAAACTGTCGGGCGGTATGGCAATAGGCGTAGCAGTAGCTGACTCTCCCACAGGACCATTCAAGGATGCACTTGGCAAACCGCTCTTTGACAACGGCAAGTGGGACAATATCGACCCAACGGTATTGATTGACGATGACGGACAGGCTTATCTCTATTGGGGTAATCCTAATATATATGTCGCAAAACTCAACGAAGACATGGTGTCATTCAATGGCGAGGTGACGATGATGGAGCAAACCGAAGAGGGATTCGGTGCACCACAGATGAACAAGCGCGAGAAAGACAAGAAATACAAGGACTGCTATACCGAAGGTCCGTGGATTACCAAGCGCAACGGTAAGTATATGTTGCTCTATGCCGCAGGCGGAGTGCCCGAACATATTGCATATTCAATAAGCGACACACCGGTGGGACCATGGAAGTATATGGGACCGATAATGCCTCTCGAAGATACTAAGTCGTTCACAAACCATTGCGGTGTGGCTGACTATAAGGGACATTCTTATTTCTTCTATCATACAGGAAAGTTGCCTGGTGGCGGCGGTTTTGGAAGAAGCGCGGCAGTGGAGGAGTTCAAATATAACGCCGACGGCACATTCCCCATCATCCACCATACTGACAAGGGAGTGGATCCCATTGGCAAGCTCAATCCATTCCAACGTGTTGAGGCTGAGACGATGGCATTCTCACGTGGGGTGAAATCGGAGCAGAACGCCAAGGACGGAGTATATATAACAGAGATTCATAATGGAGATTATATAAAGGTGCGCGAGGTGGATTTCAGCAAGCAGCCCCGATTATTCTCAACTTCGGTGTCAAGCGGTATTCGCGGTGGAGTGATGGAACTTCATCTCGACAGTATCAAGGGTGAGAAGATTGCCGAGATAAAGATTGGCAACACCGGAGGTTGGGAAAACTGGACATCGGTGAATACTGAGATAGAGAAGACCGTAAGCGGAATCCGCGACCTCTACTTCGTATTCAAGGGAGAGAAGGGAGTGAAGCTGATGAATTTCAACTGGTGGCAAATGAGTCTTTCTGTTCCCCCGAGGGAGAAAAATTTCAAGAAATAAAAAAATCACAGAATTTGTTTGGTGGTGTGAGATATAATCATTATCTTTGCACCACCTAACAGTTTTTATATACATAAAGATTATTATGATGATGATTAGAAAAACTATCCAACTGATTCTTGTGATGATGCTGTCCGCAGTGACGGCAACAGCTCAGTCGTGGACTGCCGACAATGGAAACGGGACGTTCACCAACCCTCTTTTCTACGACGAGTTTTCCGACCCGGATGTCATCCGTGTAGGCGATGACTATTATCTCGCTGGAACAACGATGCACTGTCTTCCCGGTGTTGTGGTGCTTCATTCAAAGGACCTTGTCAATTGGAGATTTTGCAGCTATACGATGCAGGACTTCTTTGGTCTTGGCGACGAGTTCCGCCTTGAAAACGGCAAGGAGGCTTACGGACAAGGTATATGGGCTCCGTGTATCCGATACCATAATGGAAAATTTTATGTTTTCTCAAATATCAATGGGCATGGCATGCAGGTGTTCATTGCCGACAGGGCTGAAGGACCGTGGAAACATATCAACCTAAAAGGTGACATTTACGATTTGTCTGTTCTCTTCGATGATGATGGTAAGGTGTATGCCATTCATAAGTATGGGGCTGTGCGTTGCACTGAGATTAAGCCCGACTTCAGTGGATTTGTTGAGGGTAGCGACCGCGAGATTATCCCCGACGGCTCTGCCATGGGGGAGGGGCATCATGCCTATAAAATCAACGGCAAATACTATATCATCTCCACCGACTATTCACCGATGGGTCGCCAACAGTGTGCCGTGGCTGATAATATCTGGGGACCATACGAGACTCGCACCATCAACATGATGGAGACGCTTGGCACGAAGGTGGCAAAGTCGGTGCGCAATGTAGGACTCGGTTCTCCTGTGCCGGAGCCGGGATTTAATTTCGACATATCCCATGGTGCCGGCAATTATATGGGTTGCGCCACCATCCACCAGGGCGGAATCGTAGATACCCCCAATGGCGAATGGTGGGCTGTATCGATGCTCGATTTCAATGCCGTAGGACGCACCGTGTGTCTTGTCCCCATCACTTGGAAGGATGGTTATCCATACTTTGGGCTTCCGGGCAATCTCGGACGCGGACCCAGAACATGGTTTAAGCCGAACGTGGGGAATGAGGAATTAGGAATGAGGCATGAGGAATTAGGAATTAGGAATGAGGAATTCGCTCCTTACGACCGCTGCGATGATTTCAGTGGCAAGACACTGAAACCTATATGGCAGTGGAACCACGAACCAGTTGCTGGCAAGTGGTCGCTTAAGGGTGGACGACTGAATATTATAGCCATGCCTGCCAAGGACTATCTATGGGCTCGTAACACACTCACCCAAAGAGCTATCGGACCCATATCTACGACTACAGTCACTCTCGATGCCTCAAAACTCAAGGATGGAGACATTGCCGGTCTTGCCGTGCTCAATATGCCATACGCCTATATTGGTGTCGAGAAGTCTGGGAAATCGTTGAGGCTCAAATGGTACGATCAGAACGGAAATAAGACGGAAACAACTGACATCAGTGCCACAACGGTTTATCTACGTATGACGGGTGATTTCGACAATGCCACGGGTACATTATTATATAGTCTCGACGGAAAAGAGTTCAAGCAGATGGGTGGTGAGATCCTCATGCCCTATCAGTTGAAGACTTTCCAGGGAGCGCGTCTCACCATGTTTGCATATAACACCCAGGGCAAGCAAGGAGGTGTGGCTGCATTTGATGATTGGCGAGTCGATGAACCGATGGCTGACCGCACTGGCAATCTTCCCATAGGTAAGGTCATCCGCCTTTGCAATCTCAATGACGGTTCCTATGCCTTTGTCCACAAGCAGGGCATGCTTCACATGTGTGGCAAGGGCTCGAGGGAATACAACAGTGGCGCAAGCCAGTTCCGGGTTCACGATAGAGGAAAGGGTCGTGTAGTTCTTGAGGCAATGAATGGAGCAGGATTCCTGACCGTAGTAGGCGAGGGGCTCTCAGCCGATGTTCGCTTCATGAAGAATGAGAGTGAGGGCAGTCTCATCCTTTGGCAAGATATGCTTCGTTCCGAATGTATGCTTCTCTCCCTGCACACCAACCGAATGATAGGACTCTATCCCGGCACGGGAGCCCCCTATGGCGCAGACATCCGCGGTGCCGACCCCGACCGCAGAAACGGTCCGGTTTTCAGATGGGAGGAAGTGAAATGACCTCAACTGAAAAGGTGACAACCTTTTTCAGTTGAGGTCAGCATTGGCAATATTAATAACAGATTACCACTCCTCCGTTGCAGGGGATTGAAATCTGGACTTCCTTTTTCTTGGAAAGCTTGAGGGTTTTGACTGAGCCTTCAAGCTTTTCTGTATCAGAGTAATGCTTCAGCTGGCTTCCAGCGTTGAACATCGGAAGGGAGAGCTTGAGCTTTACGGGAGATTCCTGAGCATTGATACCCACAACATACCACTTGTCGCCAGTGCGACGTGCCATGATGCAGTATTTACCTGGATATCCGTCGATGAATTTCACGTCATCCCATGTGGTGGGAACATTCTTCATGAAATCGATTGCCCATGACGGGGCATCCTCGAGATTGTTGGGGGCAAGGGCGAAATGCTGTACAGGGCTTTGGAACATGATGGCAGTGGCAAGGGCAAAGACATCGGAAGTCTTGCGCTGACTTCCGCTCTTGTTGTTAGCATTGTAGAACTTGTTGAGCGTGGAGCCGCCGAAGTCCATCGAACCGACTGTGTTGCGGACGAAAGGATGGATGCAGGCGTTCTTTGCCTCGGCGTCGCACATGCCCTGAGAGAAATGCAGGTTCTCGCTTGCAAGTACAGCCTCTGAGGCAGCGTATGCGGGGAACATCCTCTCCCAACCGCGAGGCAGTGTGCAACCGTGGAAGATAACAAGGAGCCCGTAGTCGTTGGCATCTGCGAGGATATCCTCATAGAGTTGCATCATAGGCTGCTTGTCACCACCGAAGAAATCGACCTTGATACCGCGTATGCCGATGCTCTTCATCCATGCCATCTCGGCGCGACGAGCCTGCGACTTGTCCATAAGATGACGGGGACCCTGGGGAGCGTCGTTCCAAGAGCCGTTGCTGTTGTACCATAGGTAGAGGGCTACACCCTTCGACTTGCCATAACGTGCCAGTTCGGCAATTTTCTCACGTCCAATCTTTGTGTCCCAGAGGGCATCCACGAGCACACTCTCATATCCCATAGCAGCGGAGAAGTCGATATATCTCTTCTGCTCGTCGAAGTTGCAAGAGGGATCCATACCGATAATCCAGCTCCACGAGCCACGGCCATACTTTGCCTCCTGCTTGGCGGCATATTTTGGCTTAACGACATCAAACGGGATTGTTGTCTCAACAATCGGGGCAAGTGATGAACCAACGGTGATTGTGCGCCAAGGTGTGCAGCCCGGCAAGGCAATGGCGGGAGATGTAGTTCCAACACCGTTCATCTCGCCGGGTTGGGGCTGGCCTATTACATAAGCCCCAGCCACCCCTGTCTCCCCGTTGGGGGAATTGGCTGCGCAGAGAAGGCGGCCGGCGCAATATGAGCCGTCAACCCCAGTCTCTGAAATAAGTATCCATGCTGCCGCATCGGACATCCCCCCTCGGGGGGCTTGGGGGGACTGTACCTTAAACAGGCAAGGGAACGAATAACCGTTGCCCCATCCGTTCTTCCCCATAGCGTCATCGAGGGTGTAGTTGGTCTCGTAGCTTGGAGATGTACGTGCAAATCCCTGCATTGGGGCACTTTGAGGACAGAGGAAGGTGGTGGTTCCGTCAGGAAGGGTGAATCCCGTCTTTTCTTCCTTCACCACAGCCACCTGTGTATTGCCCTGGGCGTGGATGAGATACTTGAATGCCACGTCGTTGTCCGAAACGTGCATCACAAGGTCGAATACTGGATTGCCGTCCTTGGTAAAGGGGATGGTCATCTCCGAAGCTTTATGGCTGACATGGCTTCGCTTGATGTTGCGCAGTGTGTAGTCAACATCCACTGTCTTCTGGGGCTCTCCCTGAGCCATTTTCAGACCTGATGTATAGTCGGCGAAGTTGAGGACAAGTCCCAAAGGTGACTTCTCAATGCAGGTCACGCCCTTGAGGCTAACCGTATATGATGCCTTTCCTCCATCATCGCTTACGCATACTTTCAGCCCTCCGTCGGGACTGACAATTTCTCTTGTTTCAGCCGTCGCCGTTATCACAGAGGCAATGGCAAAAATGCCAAATGTAATTTTCTTCATAATTTATCTATTCACATTAATAATTTGTCCTGGTGTTGTAACTATATCATATTCATATATCTTGGGGAAAATAGGCGACTGCGGGCGAATCTCGTCGGACACCTTCGGCGACTTGATGGCGGCTGGAGCGAGAAGCTCGTTTGGACATGTGCCTGAGGCAGCCTTCAATCCTTCGCCATGAAGGGGAACGAAAGAGCGCAGGCGGAGTGTGCCGCCACGACGCGAGATGATACGCGCCTTTGACAACTGTGAACCGTCCCATTCTATATCCACCACGAATGCACCGCGTGCCACGAGTCCCCTTACGCTTCCCTTGTTCCACTGCTCAGGCAGGGCGGGCAGAAGATGCACAGCACCATCGTGGCTCTGCAACAGCATTTCTGATACGCCGGCAGTGAAACCGAAGTTGCCGTCAATCTGGAAGGGTGGGTGGGCATCGAAGAGGTTAGGATATGTTCTGCCGTTGGGATAATCCTTTGCCACCGCGTCGCTTGGCAACAGGCAGAGCATGTTGCGTATGATTTTGAAGGCGTGGTCGCCATCGAGCATACGTGCCCAGAAGTTTATCTTCCAACCGATGCTCCAGCCAGTGGCCATGTCGCCGCGCTGGATGAGAGTGTTGCGGGCAGCCTGGAAGAGTAGTGGAGACTGGGTGGGAGAAATCTGATTACTCGGGTAGAGTCCGTAGAGATGGGATATGTGGCGGTGTCCGTCCTTCGGGTCATCGGCATCCACAAGCCACTCCTGCACCTGGTTATGACGGCCTATCTGCATGGGAGGCAGTAGGGCGAGGGTATGTGTCAGCGAGTCCTCATACTGGGAGTTACCTCCCAATGCCTTTGTGGCGAGTAATGTCGAGTTGAGGGCGTCGAATGCTATCTGGTTGTCCATGGTGCAACCGGCTGTTATGCTTGTCCCGGCACCACGATAGCCATGCTCGGGAGACATCGACGGAGCAGTGACGAGCCATCCGTATTTGGGATGCTTCGTCAGGTGGCTCATATAGAAATCAGCCGTTCCCTTGAGAGCGGGGTAGTGCTTGCGCAGAAAATCCTTGTCACCGGTGAAGAGGTAGTGCTGCCACAGATGCTGTGCTGCCCAGGCTCCGCCGTTGGGCCACATGCCGTAGTGTGCTCCATCCACAGGTCCGGCTATTCGCCAGATGTCGGTGTTGTGGTGTGCTACCCAACCGTTGGCGCCATACAATGTCTTTGCAGCCTCGGCACCAGTGGTGGCAAGGTCGTTGACAAGTGAGAAGAGCGGTTCATGACACTCGCTGAGGTTTGTCACCTCGGCTGGCCAGTAGTTCATCTCGGCATTGATGTTGATGGTGTATTTGCTGTCCCAAGGAGCGTGCATACTTCCGTTCCATATACCTTGGAGATTGGCAGCCTGACCGCCAGGTTGTGATGAGGAAATAAGCAGATAACGTCCGTACTGATAGAGAAGGGCGATGAGGTTAAGGTCGTCGGTTTCGTTGAATTTCTTGACCCTCAAGTCGGTTTCTGCTTCCGAAGCCTTTGTTGCGGGGATGTCGAGGTGAACACGGTCAAACTGCTCGCAGTACTTGTCGATATGGTCGGCGAGCAACTTGTCGTATGATTTCTTCAATGCAGCCTTCATCATTGTCTCGCAACGTTTAGAGGCATTGCCCGACACGTCATGGTAGTTGACAAAGTTGGTGGCTCCGATGATGTATATTGTAGCAACGGTGGCACGGTTGATGTCAAGGGATGTACCTGCCGAACCTGCTGTTTTCTCTCCTGCGGGGATTACCTTGCCGTCAGCCTTCACTACTATGCGGCATTCGGCATTGAGTGCAGCTGGAATCAGCTCCTGTTCAACACCCTGACAGCGCATGGTGAGCTGGTTGCCCTTGACGCTTATTGACGGCTTCAGGTCTTGCGGACAGTCATATCCGAGATTAAACGACAATGCTCCCTTCTTGCTTGCCTCTATACGCATCACTATCACGTTGTCGGTCATAGATGCAAAGGCAGTGCGGGTATATTCCACGTCGCCCACCTTATACCTCACTGTGGTAGTGGCGTTTTCGAGGTTGAGGTCGCGGTAGTAAAGGGGAAGTTCCCCTCCGTCTCCCCCGAGGGGGAGGGTTCCGGTGACATTATAGGCAAATTTGAGTTTCAGGTTGCCTAAGGGCAGATACCTCATTCCGTTCTGCGGAGTGTTGAAGTTGTCGTCGATTAACTTTTTTGCATCCTTGAACTTGTCGTTGAAGATAAGTTGGCGGATTTGGTCGAGGGCATATCGACCCTTGGGGTTGAGATTGTTGTGCGGGCCACCCGACCAGAATGTCTCCTCGTTTAGCTGGAGTGTTTCCTGTTCTACTCCTCCAAACACCATTGCACCCATACGGGAATTACCTATGGGCAATGCGTCAGTCCACTGCTGGGCAGGGCGGCTATACCAGAGTTTCAAGTCTTGTGCCATCGCCGTGAAACTTACCGTCAGCGATGCGCAAATGATAAATAGTCTTTTCATTTTAGATACAATTTTGTTGTTCTTTCTATTGATTATAGGGTTGTTGTCAGATAACGTCTGCAAAGTTACCGCTTTTTATCGAGAAAAAACAACAAAATTGTATCTTTTATTATAAAATATGTATCATAGTATGGTCAACTCCTTGACAAAAGGCTCGTCAAAGCCGTCAACGTATATTTTTACCCTTGCCTTACCAGCCTCGGTGGTGGATTGCAGTCGCACGAGTCCTTCGCCAAAATAGGTGTCGAGTTCGGTGGTGCGCCATGAGTCCTTGCGTCTCATGTCGCCCGTTTCCACGCCGAGTAGTCTTATCGGGCCTTCCACTTCCACGCGGAATTTCCTTGGTTCCATCTGTTGGATGAGCCCGTCCTTGTCAACGAGGGTAAGACGGATATGGCTTACGGTGTTTCTTGCCGTTTCTGTCGAGAAATCGGATGCCATAGTAGAGAGTGTGGTATAATCGGCATCAAGATGCACGTCGGCAACAGGACCGTGGTTTATCAGCGAGTCGCGCATCACCTCCTTGCCGCCCTTGTATCCCACGGCGAGCACCTTGCCTTGGCGAGCCGGCAGCTGGATGGTGATGCAGTTGTCGGGATAGTTGGCGGTGACACGCGGTTTCAGCGGCAACTGCGGGTTGCTCCACATCGGGAAGAAGAACTGAACCGAGTCGCAGGTGGTATAGCATCTCACCTCCACGCAGCGCGAGTCGGTATATGGCAAGTCCCATGTGTCAGCCATCGGAGGATACTGCCAGTGGTCGGTGCCCATAGCCTGGTCGAAACAGTTGTCGCGCACCACGAGCTTGAGATAGTTCTTTTCCGGGTTCCATGCCGGATGATAGAAGGCAGCCTGCGGACGTTCTTTCATTGTCATGTCGAAAGGACATGAGCACCAGCCCTTGGCAGGCCATGGTGATGACTCTCCGAGATAATCCACTCCCGCCCATACGAATGAACCGGCAATGAAATCATTGTCCTTGACATAGTTCCAGGGGTTATATTCGACAAAGTCCCTTACCACTTCTTCCCTTAATCCTGAGTAATATACGAATGCCTCTGCCACGAACATCTTGCGCCCGGGATGGCGTTTGTGGTCGGCAATCATACGGTTCTCAAGATAGTTATATCCCACGAGGTCGGTCACTTCTCCAAACTTGTCGGCAAAGCCCTGCTGGCATGCCACCATAGTGGGGCGCGACTGGTCGAGTGACTTTACCAAATCGTGTAGTTCACGGGCGCGGTTCACTCCCTCGTCGTCAGACTTCCATGCCTCGCTCACCTCATTGCCTATGCTCCATACAATAACCGAAGGGTGGTTGCGGTCGCGCAGCACCATATCACTTATGTCCTTGTGGGCATTGTCGTCATAGAATGGTTTGTAATATCCCGACTTCCATTTGTCGAAAGCCTCGTCGAGTACCAACAGTCCGAGTGTGTCGCACATGGTAAGAAATTCCGGCGAAGGCGGATTATGCGAGCAACGGATGGCATTGCATCCAATTCCCTTCAGAGCCTTCAGTCGGCGGAGCCACACCTCGTCAGGCACTGCCACACCAAGGCTTCCCGCATCCTGATGCAGGCACATCCCCTTTAGTTTCATATTCTTGCCGTTGAGCCAGAATCCTGTGTTCGCGTCAAAGCGGATATCCCTGAACCCGAACCAAGTTTCCACCTCGTCAACAATCCTGCCTCCTTTCTTCACTCTTGTCACGAGGCGATACATCGCCGGGCTTTCCGTGCTCCAGGCTTTTGCTCCCTTCAACACAAAGCTCTCTCCGGAAAAAGCTCCCACGACCTTCTCCCCATCATATATCTTGTGATAAATAGAAAGGTCAGTATCCGCCTCCGTCCTGACAAAGACACTCCCGTCGCTCCGAGCTTGCACAAAGACCCCGTTTTCTTTGATATGCTCATCACCACGCGCTGTAATCCACACATGGCGGTATATACCCGAGCCAGTGTACCATCGCGACTGTTCCTCCCTGTCAACATGCACCACAATCCTGTTCTTCCCTTTATTATTTAAATAAGGTGAAATATCAAACGAGAACCCGGTGTAACCATAAACATGATGCCCAAGCCTGTGTCCGTTAATCCACACGGTTGCCCTGTGATACACCCCGTCAAACACAACGTCAATCCGCTTGAATTTCCTCACTGCTGGTGGCAATACAAAATCCTTGTAATACACTCCCTGCCCTCCGGCAAGATACCCCGCCGAGCCTCCCATCTGCGGGTCAAATGGCAGTTCGATGCTCCAGTCATGCGGCACGTTAACCGCACGAAACTCGCCGTCACCTGCTCCAGCCTTAGCTGTAGCCTGTGTCACTTCGCTTGCCGTCACCTGAGCCTGTTCCGGTTCGGTGTCATGTGTCACCTTTGTTTTCTCCGCTTTCCTTCCGGCTTCCCCGAGCCGTACGTCCTGCACCTCAAGAGAGTTGAGCACGCGTTTCACCTCCTCGCGGTCTTTGCAGAGCCGGAAATTCCAGTCTTGGTCGAATGTCAGTTTTTGACGATACTTGCCCGTTGCAGCATCAGTGCCAAGGGCAATGAACAATGCGGTTAGCAGCAGTAAGGTAGTTTTCTTCATGTCAGATAAAAATAAATGTTTAATAATCAAATTATATATCCATATTTCTTGAGTATGGCCTGCACCTTGGTTTTCTTGTCTGTTTCAACAAGCACTATGTATTTCTCAGCCTTGAGTATATACTCGCGCAATTCCGGGTCGGTGGCGAAGATGCGTTGCAGTTCCTTGTTTTCGGTAGGAAGCTGTAGCAGGGAGTATCTGGTGGAAGGACCTTTAAGGGGTGTACATTTGTCGATCAGTGAGGCGAAAAACGACTCCCAGTTGTCAGACGGTTTGTTACACACGTATTTGCGGAACAGTCCGATGTTGTATTCCACGTCCGACTTCTTTTCGCAGTTGGATAGGAACGATGCGCAGCTCACCCTGAACATATTGGCGGATATGCGTGTTGCGAATCTGTCGAGGATGTTCACGTATGGATTGTCCTCCACGAGCGATGTGATGACAAGGCTGTTGCTGTCGATTTCGAAATATTGAATAGTCTCCCCTTTCTTGCGCTCATATTTATTTGTAATGTCCAATGCATACTTGCCGAGGTCGGTGAGTTTCACGTATTTCATTCCGTCGAAATACGAGTGTGTCATTGCCTCCGTCGAGTCATCGTATGCCAGTTCAACAACGCCTATTGTGGCAAGCATTGAGAGGTAAGCCTTTATGAAAGGGTAGGATATATTGGTGACGATGTCATTCAGCGTGAGTGGGTATTTTTGGAGTGCTGATTCAAATCCGAAGTTGTCGAAATCAGAAGGGAATATAAGGCAGTCCCTGTTAGCATCGGGTGTTACAGCTCTTGTCTGATAACACAGTTTCTCAATGTCTATCCATCCCCGGTCGTGATATTTCTTAAGAGTGGCGTTAATATGCACGATTGCCTTTTCAGACTTGTTGTTTTCCATAAACTTGGCCTTGAAACCTTTGATATGTGGCAGGAGGATATAAGGCATTTGTCCTTCGTTATCATACAAGGACATGAGTATGGTTGCAACAACGTCTTCGGGTGTTATGGCAGTTCTGAAATTGTCGCGATAGATGCAGTATGCCCCCAACAAGTAGGTGAGAGCTAGATAGTCGGGCACCTTGTCCGACTGTTCGTAAAACTCGGGCAGGGAAATAAGCTTTGCCGCTTTTCTTACGACAGTCACCGACATTTTCTTTTCTCCTATTTCAATTTTGTTGGAGTCGTACAAAGCGTCAAGGGCGGGAAGGAGTGAAAAAACACGTCCCTCGCAGTCATACCTTTTCAGTGATGCCGCTTCTTCGGGCAGTTCGCTGCATCCCTCGGGTATCGACATTTCGGGCATCAGCTTCTCTAATAAGGATCTATACAATGGCTTTTCCTTAAAGTAGAGGTAGTGTGTATGTTCAAATAGATAATTGTCGCCTCTCAAGTATCCGTATTGTTCTACTACTAACGGCTGCAGTGTTTTGTTGAATTTCTTTTTAAAATACCAGTTGTTTCGGCTAAATGGCTCGTATATTTCCCCGCCAAACAGTATTTTTGCCTCATCTTCAGGCACGTAGTAGTTTTCCAATATGCGGTGCAACAGGAGGTCGCATTGGTTGGACAAATTCCTGGTCAATACGTCTGCGTTAATCCCGGACACGAAGAGGGCGAGGAATGCAACCCAGTCTCTCTTCAGTTTGCGGTCGTTGTTTCTTATTGCCTCTATTTCCGGCACAGGTTGTTGACGCCCTTCCTTGTCAATATAATAGAAACGGTATTTGTCTATTATTCTTAAGTATGGTTCTGCCATGCTCATTAGCTGGTCAACTGTCTTTTTGTTCAGATCGTAATGATAGGCCTGCTTTTCCTTTGGTTTCAGAGGCTTTATTTCCACCAGTTCACGCTTGTCATTCTTAACCCCGAACGGGTTTTCTGTATAATTTGCCATGTCCTTATACCTTACTATAATATATATATTGAGTTGGAGTGTGTTTTATCCGAGGATGAAGTTGATGTCTTCCTCGGTGAGCTGTTTGGATGAAGACGAGTCGGTGCCGATGAGTCCTTCGAATAGCTCAGCCTTCTGCTGTTGCAGCAATTGTATTTTCTCCTCGATGCTCTGCTGCGTGATGAGTGAGTAGCTCAGCACCTTGGCGGTTTGCCCTATGCGGTGCAGACGGTTGATGGCCTGCTCCTCTGCAGCCTTGTTCCACCATGGCTCGAAGATAAACACCGTGTCGGCTGCGGTGAGGTTCAGTCCCACTCCTCCCGTTTTCAGTGTCATCAGCATCACCATGCAGTGGGGGTCGTTTTGGAATCTTTCCACAATGCTCTTGCGGTCGCGTGTGGAACCTGTCATGCAGGCATAGTCTATGCCCTCGGCATCCAGTCTTTCGCTCATCTGCTCAATGCCTGCGATGAAGTTGAAGAACACCACGGTCTTGTGTCCGTTGGCAACGGCTTCGAGCAATGTCTCGCACAGCAGTTCGAGCTTTGGCGACTTGATATGCCCGTCGCTCAGACTTTCCGGTATTGATGCTATGCGTCGCAACTCGTTGAGAGCCTGAAACATCACAAACTGCGACTTGTTGATGCCTTCTGCGGCGATGGTCTGCCTCACTTGTTGCAGGTAGTATATGCGTCTTTTCTCGTAGAAGTCGTGCTGCTCCTTTGTCATCTCCACAAAAAGGGTTTGCTCAATGCGGTCGGGCAGGTCTTTCAGCACGTCCTTCTTCAGGCGGCGCAACATAAACGGGAATATTTTTCTGCGCAGTGCGAGCAGTGTGTCCTTGTCGTTGTCCTTTTGTATGGGTGCGGCATAGCGGCTGTTGAAGTCTTCAAGCGAACCGAACATGGTGGGATTGAGGAAGCGGAAGAGCGAATACAGTTCCGAAAGGTTGTTCTCCACTGGTGTTCCGCTCAGTGCGAGCCTGTGGTCGGCTTTCAGCAGGAATGCCGCCTGGGTAGTCTGCGTGGTGGTGTTCTTGATGTTTTGGCTTTCGTCGAGGATGACATAGTGAAACATCTGCTTGCTGAATGTCTCCACGTCATTGCGCACGATGGCGTATGTGGTGAGAATCACTTGGTGCTTCATGGCACTCTTGATGTCCCTTTCCTGTGCGTAATAGGTATATACCGACAGTTGGGGCGCAAAGCGTTTGATTTCGTTTTGCCAGTTGAAGAGCAGGCTTCGGGGCATCACTATGAGTGTAGGTTTCTTTTCCTTGGGATAGATGAGCGTCAGCACACCGATGGTCTGCACTGTCTTTCCGAGTCCCATGTCATCGGCAAGACAACCTCCGAGCTTGTTGTCATACAGGTATTTAATCCATTTGATGCCCTCCTTCTGGTATGGGCGCAGTTCCGCGTTGAGTTTCTTGGTAGCGAGAGTCTGCTGATGCAGTTTGTTGAATCCCTCATATACCTCGCGGTGATGCTTGAAGGCATCTCCCTCCAACGGTCCGTTGATTAGGTCTTCAATCTCGGGCAGGTCAAAGAACGACACCTTTATCTTTCCGTCCTTGCCTTTCTTCTGTTTGAAGATGCGCTCCAGTCGGCGCATATAGCCGTCTTCCAATATGGCGCGGTTGCCGTCAGACAACTGTATGTATTTCTTTGAGGAGTATTGTGAGAATAGCTGTTGCAGTGAGAAGGTCTCCTCGCCGAGTGTCACCTCAGCATCGCCTTCGAGGAAGTCGATACCTGACGATAGTTTGACATTCAGTTTCGGCATCATCGGCTTTACTTTGTACTCACGCAGTTTCTCGGCGCCTATGAGTTCGTATCTTTTCAGTAGTGACGGCAGTGCGTGCAGCAGGAAAGGGCCTGCGGTGTCTTCGGGAATAACAAACAAGTTATTCTCGCAGAACACGCTCTTCTGTGCCTGTCTGTCAGGTGCGAATTTTATTATTTCCTTTTTCAATGCAGCGGCATCAGCTTCCAAGGGCAGGCGCGACAGGTGGCGCACACGTATCTTCTTGTCAATGCCCACTGTTGCCACCATGCTTATGTCAAACTGCTCAACGAAGTCCATAGGTAGTCCGTTCACCTTCTCCACAAGTCGGAGGAAGAGAGTCTTATCGGCATTGATTTTTTCAAACGACAATGCCAACGCAGGTGTTATATCTCCTTCAAGAATGTCAATGTCATAATCTTCGAACTTCACCGTCACGTTGGCTACAAACGAGAAAAACACCGAGAGATACTGTTCGAGCATTGCCTCGGGCAAGGGTTGGCGGAAATATTCCAGTTGGCGGAAGTTTTCTCCAACTGGAGCAATGGGGCGTATCTCAGGATTGTCGCCTTCAGTCATGACAAACGAGTCGCTGAGCATCTGGAATCCGGTACTGCCAGCCACTGACAGCAATGGTTTTATCCATCCGTCCTTCTTGGTGAGCAGCAGTTCCATTGTGGTGGTGTCGTTGTTGACACTAACCTTGTTCCCCTTCTCGTCCGCTATGTTGTCGCACCTCATGAGCAGATATAGCAGGTGTGGATATTCGTTGAGGCATATATCCTCGCCGTTGTCTTCCCACGAGATTTCAAATGCCTTTTCCTCGCGTATCTTGTCGAGTGAGCGCAGCAGTTGTGACTTCTCGCCGGAGAAAAAGTGATAGTCTGGCTCAATAGGTTTGAGAGCCTTGTTTACTGTCTTCAGTGTAGGCCCATTAGAGACCTTTGTTATTACAAAGAGAAAGTCTTCGTCCACGATTGTCCGTGCCGTATGTCTTTTTGTAGAATGGATATTCCTCAGTTGAGGAAGAAACTCGTATGCCATGTTTAAATCTTATTGGATATTATTGTTCCGTTATTCGTGTGCAAAATTAATCATTATTACCCGAAAAACCAAATAAATGTATAGAAAATGCGGAAATAACGGTGAAATGAAACAAAATCAAAAGTATATGCAACGTATTGATTTGTCCAATCAGAAATAAATACCTAATTTTGCAGCGTCAAAAGAACCCTAAATTATTTTATTACAGAAGATGAAGAGACTATTTATTGCAGTCCTGGCTCTTTGGTCAGTATTTACCGCAAAGGCGCAGGACGAGAATTTCCACATTTACCTGTGTTTCGGACAGTCGAACATGGAAGGTAATGCCCGTTATGAGAAGCAAGACATGGAGGGCGTGAGCTCGAGGTTTGTGTCGATGGCTTCGATGGATGATGCCAAGTTGGGCTGGAAAAAGGGAGAATGGCACACTGCCGTTCCGCCCCTTTGTCGCCCCTATACAGGACTGACCCCTGCCGACTATTTCGGTCGTCAGATGGTGCAGCGACTTCCAGGGAATATAAAGGTGGGAGTGATTAACGTTGCCATCGGAGGATGCGGCATAGAGCTTTTTGACAAGTATAACTATGCGTCATATCTCGAAAAACAGCCGCAGTGGATGAAGAATATGGCCAAGGACTACGATGATAACCCCTATGCAAGACTCGTGGAGCTGGCAAAAATCGCCAAGAAACAGGGTGTCATCAAGGGAATCCTTATGCTTCAGGGCGAGACAAATACCGGTCAGCAGGACTGGCCGGAGAAGGTAAAGAAGGTGTATGAAAACCTGCTTGCCGACCTTGGTCTTAATGCCAACGATGTTCCTCTTTATGCCGGAGAGGTGGTAGGCAAGGAGGTGGGAGGCCGTTGTGCTGCCCATAACCCCATCATCAACAAGTTGCCTGAGGTGATACCCACAGCCCATGTGGTGTCGTCAAAGGACTGCCCTTGCGCCAATGACTCTCTACACTATACCGCCGAGGGATATCGTATTATCGGAAAGCGTTTTGCCGAGAAGGTGCTGTCGGTGCAGGATGGATTCAAGAACCCGGTGCTTTGGGCCGATGTGCCCGACCCAGATGTCATCCGCGTCGGAGATGACTACTGGCTCGTATCTACCACTATGCACCTTATGCCGGGCGCACCTGTGATGCACTCCAAGGACCTTGTCAACTGGAAGACTGTGAGCTATGTGTTCCCGTCGCTCCACGATACTCCCAAGTATGACATGCAGGAAGGAACGGTATATGGACGCGGTCAGTGGGCCACTTCCCTTAGATATCACAACGGGCTTTATTATCTCTATTTCTCGCCCAACGACGTTCCTTTTAAGGGATATGTATATACCACAAAGGACCCGCGCGAGGGATGGACTCTTGCCCATCGTATTCCCCATTTCCACGATGCCTCGCTCTTCTTTGACGACGACGGAAGGGCATACGTCTTCTACGGTACAGGAGAGATGAAGGAACTGCTGCCCGACCTTAGCGGTGTGAAGGAAGGCGGACTTAGCGGCAAGGTGTTCGAGCGCGATGCCGAGGAAAACGGACTGCTTGAAGGAAGCCGTGTTATCAAGCACGACGGCAAGTATTATCTCATAATGATTTCATGGCCTAGTAACAAGCCTCGCCGCCAGTTGGTATATCGTGCCGACAATATACAAGGTCCATACGAGAAGAAAGTGATATTGGAATCAAAATTCGGTGGATTCCCTTACGCAGCACAGGGAACAATCGTGGATGACGGCAAGGGCAACTGGTATGGTGTGATTTTCCAGGATCGTGGCGGATGTGGACGCGTACTTACTCTTATGCCATGCACATGGAAGGACGGATGGCCTATGCTCGGCGATGAAAACGGAAAAATTCCTGCCGTGATGGGCAAGCCTATATGCGGATATGACGGTGGACAGATTGTGTCGAGCGACGAATTTGAATCCGACAAGATGAATATCGACTGGCAGTGGAATCATAATCCTGTGAACGAGGCATGGTCGCTCACCGAGCGCCCAGGATTCATGCGACTAAAGACGAGTAGGGTAGTGCCTAATCTATATCTTGCTCCCAACACTCTGACACAGAGGATGGAAGGACCTGAATGTAAGGGTATTGTAAAGATGGATATTTCAAAGATGAAGGACGGCGACGTGGCTGGATTCTCTGCTTTCAACGGAGATGCCGGCGTGGTGAAGGTGATTAGGCAAGGCAAGAAAATTATCCTCCTTGCAGAGAGTCAGAGCTGCAAGTTGAGCGACAAAGAAAAACTTGTCACCGAGGTGACGGTGACGGAGGCTTATCGCAATGAGCTTGACAAGAAGACCAAGGAGGTATATTTCCGCATTGATGCCGACTTCCGTCCGGGCAAGGATCTCGCCACCTTATATTATAGTATAGACGGTGAGAACTGGACGAAGGTGTTGGGCGATTATAAGATGATATTCGACTACACCCGCTTCTTCATGGGCTCGAAGTTTGCCATCTTCAACTATGCCACCAAGAAGAAGGGCGGATATGTGGATGTTGATTGGTTCCACTATGAGAAAATGAAGAATGAAGAATAATAAACTTAAGTTTCGTATGTGATAATTCCCAATGTATAAGGGGGTTATTTAAACCACAGAGATAAAGAGGAAAAGAGATTTTTGTTTATATAGAGTAGGTCGCAAGCGACAGAGGACACAGAGTTTCCATGCGGCAAACATGATGCGCAGCTCTCTATGAGCTCTAAATGCCTTGGCATTCACCCTCTTTCATTAGTATAAATACTCTTTATCTCTTAAACTCTGTGGTTTAAAATAACTTCCGAAAGTTGAGTCAATTATTTAACATTAGTTGCTATAATACTTTTATATTTCACTGCAAAAGTAACAAATAAATCCTAATCTGTAAATTTTCTGTGGATTTATTTGCTGATTTCATATAAAAGTTGTATTTTTGCAGCAAAAATATGTTTTTGGTATGAAAGGAATAGAAGAAAGAGAGGAGGCTGAGATAGCCAAGTTCACTCCAGTCGAACTGAAGGAATACGAGGACAGCCTCAAGACCTATCGCGACCTCAAGAACTCGCTTGACACGGCAGAGGAGAAAGGGCGCGTGGAAGGTCGTGCGGAAGAAAAATTGGATATTGCACGAAAAATGAAGTCAAAAGGATTCACTGCTGCAGACATATTAGAAATGACGGGCTTGTCGGAGGATGAAATTAAGGCATTGTAGATTTTAGACTTATTGCTAGCATCATCTATCAATATCATATTTTTATTATGTAAGATTGATTTTTTCTTAAAAAGTATCAAAATATTTGGCGAAATGACTTTTTGTCTATAATTTTGCATAATGATAAGCGTCGTTGCAAATACGGCAATGTGTAATTTAAAACTTATAATAAGAAACAGACATAAAGAATTATAATGGCTGCCATCCCTATAGGTGGCAAATGATATGTGTTGTAGCGGATTGTTACTCCTTCAAAAGAAAGCCAATCTTAAGATGAGATAAATCCAATACCTATTAAGGTATCAATATTGCAGTGACTACAGCAAGCTACACTCATACTGTGATTCTCGCAGTGTGGGCATGACTTGTATTAGGTTTCTGCAATAGGTATGGCTTCACCTTGAAGGAGACTCCTTTCTACAAGAATACAGCCCTCACTGTTTTTCTTTTATCAAACTAAAAATTTCGATACCTATGGACGTAATTAACAAACTAATTAAATTAGTAGGGCTGGAATACTACCTAAGCATTGAACAAAGAGAAAAGATTTTCAAATCGTGGAGCGATGTATCCATATTAATAAAACCTGACAAAGAAAATCCTAAGGACAAAACGGCACTTGAGGCATTCGATGATGATTGGAATAAAATTGCAAATGTTTCAAAACAGGATAAATATATCGTATGGATGCTAATATCTAATTCGGAAGAGAAATATGTTAAGGCAAATGTAGAGAAAATAGATGCTGAGAAAAACTATTTATATGTAAGCATCGACGGGTGCAACCTTTCAAAAATAGAAAACAAATTCGAAAATAATAAATTCACGGATTTTAAAATTTCATCTCCAATATTACCTCTGCCTGAAATTGTGTCTTGCCTTCACTTATCGTTTTTACAAGCAAAGAAATATTTAGAAGATGAAATAATGGGCAAATCTGTATCCACATACAAATTATTTAAGAATTTGAAGTATTTCATAGAGAATTATTATAATGACATTTCAGTTGATGCAGAGATTGAAAGACAGACATTGATTAACCTCTTGACTGAAGCTAATAATCAAGAATATGAATTCTATATAGATAAATTAATGTATATAGGAACTCATAAGGGCTCTATAATATCAAGGACTCAAAATTTTGGGGATTTGATGATGAAACTGGAGAAATCAAATATGGATAAACTTATTAAGTTGAAATTTGACGATAATTATGTCGAGAAAGTAAAGTTAGAACTTTCAGATTTCCCCTATGACCTATACGACATCTATCTCCAACGCCCATACGATTTTCTTTCGAATGTATATTATAGTTGTTTGTCGAGAGAAACTATTTCAAAGCTTTTATCTGGTATTATATTTATTGATGCTAATGAGAATAGAAACATTGATAAACATCTAAAAGAGGCTTCTGAAAAAGTCAAACACGAATATATATCCAAAGAAAAGATTGATATTCCTAATCAAATCAAGGATAACAATGACAAACAATCTCATGGAATTATCAA
>JALERP010000148.1 GCA_022764085.1 Prevotella sp. | reverse complement strand
TGGCGACAGCGGTCGCGAGCACTATGCCGTGGCCTACACCAACAGCCAGGGCGACAAGTCGCTCTTCTATGTGGATTTCGTGATAAAGATGAACAACGGTCAAGTCTTCCTCTTCGACACGAAGACCGAGAACAGCGACCCAGATGCTCCCCAAAAGCACAATGCCCTCCTCGACTATATGCAGAACGAGGAAAACTCTCCCAAGCATCTGCAAGGCGGCATCATCATTCACGACATCAACCACAGCGGCAACTGGCTCTACTCGCCACTGCCAATAGATAACACCTACGACACGCGAGGATGGGACGCATTCTTCCCGGATATGTATAAATAAAAAAGCAAGTTGAGATATGAAAAAGGGAATAGACGGCACTTTCGTGCAATATGGCATAAAGAAAGAAGACATGCAACTCATCGAAGCTGCATGTGTGGCTGAAGGTATCGACAGTGATTGGGTTAAGGAATATATCTTACGCCCACTCAATGAAGAAAAGGGGAATAGTAAGAGTCAGCAGTTGGATGAAAAAGACGTGACCAAAGTGTTGAAGCAGGCAATGAAACAAATTAAATGAGAAAACCATGCAGATAAATCATATACACGTAGAAAACTACAAGACCTATCTTATGCTTGACCTCGATGTATCTGTCAAGGATGAGGAAAGACCGATAATACTCATCGGTGGTATGAATGGTAGTGGAAAAACTACATTGTTTGATGCCATCTATGGTGCTTTATATGGTTTGGAAATCAGGGACGAAAGGCATTTTCGGGAGTTGTTTAACTCGGGAGTGACAGACATCATAGGCAAGCGAATTGTGTTGGAGATTGATTTTGAAGGGATGATAGGCTCCAAAACTGCTCAATATAAGTTAACCCGTACATATCAGATTGTAAATGCCAAGGCAGTGGAAAATGTCACGCTCCACATCGGAGGTACGACATATACATACGGAACAAGAACTGCCCAAAAGGACAGGACCATAAACGAGGAAGCAGTGAAGAAAATTATTAAGGCCAATCTGCCAAAGGAACTGAGTAACTATTTCCTTTTCGATGCCATGAAGACAAGTGAACTCGTAAAGGATGAACAGATAAACCAACTGATTAGAGATAATATCAAGTCGGTGATGGGATTCAACAAGTATAGTCTTTTAGTGAACGTTTCAAGCAAGATGCTTGATGAAATGAAGGCTGGACGGATAGAGAATGAAAACCTGAAGAAGGAATTCCAAGAGTTGCAGGAACGCAAAAGGAACATTGAGGGCGAATTGTCTTCGTTAAGAAATAGTTATGACGATGCTTTGGGTTATGCCAACAATAATAGAGAGCAATATAATCTGCTCAAAGAAGGTAGAAACAAAAACGATATCACAAAAGACCAAATCAGCAGAACCGAGGCAAGAATAAACGAAATAAGGAAGTCGGAACAAGCGTTCAGACAGAACGCCGACGAACTGACAAAACAGTTGGAAACAGACATATTCGTTCAGAAACTGGCAAGCTCAATTAAAAATGAGGTTGAGCAGATTCTAAACCATAAGTTGAGCCTGGAAGAGTCAAAGAAAAGTATTCTGAGCGAAAAACAAATAGAAAAAATTGCTGGAAGAGTGGTGGCTATAATCCAAAAGAGATATGTCATATCACAGACAATCGACCTACCTTCTATCGTTAGTGCGGTAATGTATGAGCAGGAAGCAGACGAAATAAAAGACAGATACGACTATCTCAACAATTCAGATGTGGAGGCCATCAAATCTCTCGTGAATTCAACTATGATGAATCCATACAACTCTTTTGAGCAGTCAAGAGACAGGACAGAAGAAGAAATGAAAGATCTTCCTAAACTACAACGTCAATTGGAGTCATACAGAGAAAGTCTTGCTGGAGATGACTTTTCTATGATTTCACTCTATGAAGAGAATGAAAGGAATATGACTTCTCTAAAAGAACAAATTAGAGAAAAAGAAACTGAGATAACAAGGATTGAAAAGGAAATAGGCCGTTATGACTTTGATACACCAAATGTTCCTGACCCAAAATTTGAGTTGATGAAGCAGTTGCCCGATTTCTTCAGAAAACTTCAGCACAAACTTCTGATGAACCGAAAACGTGATATCGAGAATATGATGAAAGAGCAACTAAACATCAACCTCGTGTCATATTCAGGCACTATTGAAAGAGTTGAATTGTCAGACAGTGACGACAATATCTCATTCAAGATGTATCACAAACAAGGTAATGAGATACCATTGAACCAACTTAATGCAGGAGCAAAACAAACTGTTATGCAAGTATTACTGAAGGTGTTATATGAACTTGGCGACTATGAACCACCTGTGATGATTGACACTGTTATGGGAGTGCTTGACAAGGAAAGCAGGGCGACTATCATAGAAAATTATTTCCCTAACCTTGCACGCCAAACCATACTGCTAAGTACTGATTCAGAAATCAGGACAGAAGATGACTATAAACTTCTCGAAGCATATATATCAAAAGTATATACTGTGCATAGGGACAAAGAACACCAGTGCACAACTGTGAGTGATGATTATTTCGGTGAAACGCTTAAAGATTAATGCAATATGATTGACCTGAATTTTGAAGCCGTAAGACAAGTGCAAGGAATGAAGGAGCAACTTGCAGACGTGAAAAATGCCATAGAGCAACGATTTAATATTTCCGAATATTCTGATAATGTCCGACCAGTATTGCTCTCTATGTCAACGACTATGAGAGTGTGTCTGCTTGTGGGATTGAGCGACGACAAACCTCGCGACATGAACGAAGTGGCAACAATAACTGTATCAAAAGTCAATGAACCATATCCCGGGTCATTCTTCACCAAAGGAAATATTAAGAAGATTCTCAGCGCATTGATAAAAATGAGGTATCATAATCTAAACGTTCTTTGGGAAAGTCCTTCTCAACTTACAAAAATCCTTGGTTGTGAGATGCTAAGGGGAAGGGAGATATTAATGAGAGATGGTGCTTTGGATGAATGGCTTAGATTTAACTATGCAAAGAACGGAAAGGCTCGCATAACTATCCCAGCACTTAATCTCCACATAGGAACGTATGACAATGGTATGGACGCATACCTTGACATCAACAATCGTGAGATTAGCAACACGCAAATGCTAATTGCCGGTGCTACTGGCTCTGGCAAGACAAACCTTCTAGCTGTGCTGTTGCAGCAGATGCGCTCAGCAACAGTAGATACGGCATATCCTGTGAATTTCCTTCTGTTCGACTATAAAGGGGAGTTTTCCGACCCTACCAATTCTTCATGGCTCGAACTGTTTGAAACCGACCGCACTGCCATCCTCAATCCGATGGACAAGCCATTGCCGTTCACTCCATTTAAGGATTTCAGTGATATGAATGATAAGGATATACATATCTATTCCACTACAATGTCGAAGGCATTGACATCTATTGCCGTTGGTGATGCAAGGTTAAGTACAAATATGGACAATAGGTTAAGTAATGCCATATTTGACTCATACAAGAAAAACAACGGCAAACCAGTTACATTCAAACAAATACTAGATACTTATATGGAAGGCTTGCCCGAAGGAAGAATAGACAGTGTGGCAAGTGTTCTTATGCAGATGGTGAAAGTTCCATTGTTTTCAGATGAAGACAAAATAGACCTTGTAGGTAACTCATATATCATCAACTTGGGTAGATGTCCCAAGGAAGGTGTGTATGCCAAGGCTGTTATGTATTTTGTTATCTCAAAACTATATGACATTTGTGAAAAGATGCAGCCACAGACATCTGATGACGAGAGGTATGAAATCAGACATTTCTCAGTTATTGATGAGGCTCATTATATGCTAAGATTTGACAACCAACCATTGCAAGATCTGATAAAAATTGGAAGAAGCAAGGGAATGAGTATTATCCTTGCTACACAGGATATGAAAGACTTCAAGAGTAGAAGGTTTGATTTCTTCGCAAATGTGCAGTATCCCATGATTATGCTACAACAATCACAGGACGATTCTGTACTGAAAGACTTATTCGGAGTTTCTGGTCTTGGTCTTTCCGAATTAAAACAAGTTATTTCCACTCTACGCAAGGGTGAATTAATAATTAAAGACACGAGTGAGGACTTGCTTGGGCTTGGGAATGTGAAAAAATACAAAAAAATTAAAGTTAGTCACCTGATATAATTTTTACATATATGGATAAGTTAGATAAAGCATACGAAGGACTGGAAATGCTGAAGGAAATAGGGATGCCTATCAGCAAGGAACAGCTAAACCACATAATGGAAATGGAAAAAGAATACCTTGAATCAGAGGTCATTCCTTTAATAAAGTCAGAACTTCAACCAATGGTAGAGAAGTTGCTGAATAAATTTCATATGAAATTAGAAATAATCCCCAATAGGGAAATGGAAATTGTACTTCTTGACAAAACTGAGAAGACTGATTTTATCGAGGCATCGCAATACCAGAGAAACGGTTCTTCTAGGTCAACATCATTAGGATTTTCTGTCCATTTCCCTGATGGTACAATCATTAAAAATAGTGATGCCAAAGCCACATTTCTTACAGCTATAAAGAAATTGGGACTTGAGAAAGTCGCTCTTTTTAAGGAAAGGACTTTCAAAGGGTTCAAATTGGTTGATAGGGCAAAACGTAAAGACTGTGATTTCATTTGCCAAGAATACGTGAATGGCTGGTATGTATATGTTGCAATGTCAAACGATACCAAAATGGAGTTGTTGTCGAAGGTAGCGAAAATGCTTGATGTAGATTTACGCATTGTGAAAGATGATGGCAAGGAATATTCTGAGCCGCAAATGTTTATACAAAGCAAGTCATCTCGTGAGCATTTCTCACTCAATGGAAGTGAGCCCTATAATAAAAGGCGGTTTGTGCTTGAAGCTGTAAAACTGTTCATGCGCACTTATCCTACTGCTACATTTTATGACATCAAGGAAGCCTTTCCCGATAGACTTCAAGGCAGTTACGGCGTCGCGAAAAAACTAGATTGGGTGTTGGAAAAGGAAAGGAACGGATTTGACTTCAGAGTCAGATACTCAATGAACAATGATGAAATTCTTACATCATACGATGGGGTTAAGTTCGTTGTCTCCAATCAATGGGGAAACCAGTTCTACAGATTTGCCGAATGGGTAAAGAAAACAATGGGTTGGGAGGTAGAAAGTGTATAATTAATCGGAGACTGATAAAGCAAGAAGTAATAAAGTTGTTAGTAAGAATTATGTTACTAACAACTTTGTTACTTACTATATACGGACATTCCCCATCGGGTGCAAATACACTATAGTTCTATAAAGTGGAAAGACAATAAAGAGGATGTATCTGAATTCGTTTGAGAATTTCAGGATGAACGTCATCACTGGAGTCTGTAAATTCAATAACTCCAAAGTTCTCTAATGAACAACGCTTACCCAATAACAGGTGTTTGCGACGCATAAACAATCTGAGACTCTTCATTTTTCCAGTTACTCCTGCCTTTACCTCAACGGGGATGACAATCATGTCGCGAGAAATCAGATAGTCAACCTCTGAGGTAGCTCCTTCTGAGGTATTCTCCCAATAATATAGGTCGTGTGAGGTACGCGGGGACAAGCTTTTCAGGATTTCCCATCCTGCAACCATTTCGGTCACTTTCCCCTTATTCACTAATTCCTCTGCTGCTCCAATAAGAATCATTTCCGTGAGAGGTTGGGAACTTCCTAATTCCAAGTCAAGCACACGAAGCAGCAGTCCAGAGTCAAGATAATTATATTTTTTATACTTGCAGTTTATCTCAGCTCCTAAAGGCAGACCATTTCCTGCCGAATGTTGTACAACCTTGACAATTCCGGCATCTGAAAGCATTTGCAAGGCCCGTTTGACATCCTCTGTACGATAGCCGCCATCTACCTTGCTATATACAAACTTGGAACCAATCTGCATAACCACACTACGCAATGTATTTCTGAGTAGTTGAGGATCAATCTTCTCTGCATATTTTGCAAAATCATCATAATATGTTTGTTGTATATCCTCAAGCTCTTCTGAGCATTGCAGGTAATCATGGGATTCAATCCATGCGATTACACTTGCCGGCATTCCGCCTACTATCAAGAAGGAACGAAACTCCCTGACTAATGCGTCATGTAGCTCTGGCGGTAATGGGGAGGAATAAGTGGCTTTAGACTTTGCTTCTACCCAATGTCCGCAACCTGAAGCATAAAGAAACTCATCGAATGACATGGGATACATAAATACAGACCTTATTCTTCCAACCCCAAAAGATGGCATTTTCTTGAGTGTGAATTCCAACAGGGAACCTGCTGCAACCACGTGCAAGTTTGGCATATCCTCCTTAAATGCCCACAGGCAATGAAGGGCTTCTGGGCATGATTGCACTTCGTCTAAGAACAATAGAGTCTTGTTCTCTACGATGGGGATGCCAGCCAACAGACTTAGCCGCGATACTATGTCTATTACATTTTTGTTGTCAATGAATATCTGCCGATACTCAGGACGAGTCTCAAAGTTAATCTCGACAAAATAGTCGAAGGATTCGCCCAAATGCCGTATGGAGCTTGACTTGCCGACTTGCCTCGCCCCTCTCACCAATAATGGTTTCCTCCTCTGACTGTTTTTCCATTCAAGAAGATAATGGTCAATATTCCGTTTGAAATACATATCAACGAGTTTAAATTAATGAATTCGGGTGCAAAGTTACTACTTTTTTGTAAAAACCGAGAGGAATAAATGTTATTAATTTGTAAAAACCGAGAGGAATAATGCATCATTTTTTGTAAAAACCGAGAGGAATGACCTCCATAACAGGTATCAAACTTATATTTTAAACAAGTCGTCCATTGTTACTACACTCTGCACTCTTCCTGAATATTTATTGCGGGATTGTGCCATATTTATGCCGTTATTCCTGCTCAGCAAGATACCACTTGGAATACTCCACATAGTGCTGGCCGAAACTCTCAGCCTGATTCTCCTTGGTCTTCTTGATAAACTTGGCAGGAACGCCACCCCATAGCTCGTGAGGACCAATCTTGGTGTTCTGAAGTACCAATGCCCCGGCTGCCACTACGGCTCCCTCGCCAATATCACAATGATCGAGCAAGGTGGCACCCATACCGATGAGGGCTCCGTCGCGAATGGTGCAGGCATGCACTGTGGCATTGTGACCTATGGTGACATCATTGCCGATGATGGTGGGACCAGTGGTGTTGGTGACGTGAATGCACGAACCGTCCTGCACGTTGGTGCGGTTGCCTATGGTGATGGGAGCAACATCTCCACGCACCACGGCATTAAACCAGATGGAACATTCGTCACCCATAGTCACTTCGCCAACGATTGTTGCGTTCTCACTGAAATAACAGTCCTTGCCCCACTTTGGGGTAAGACCTTTGATGGATTTAATTAGTGCCATTGTATCTTTATATTATTTAATAATGTACGTAATCTCATTGCAAAAGTAGTTATTTTTTGGATAACGGCAAACTTTTCACCAATAAATTTGCATAATAGTGGCATTTTGGCTACCTTTGCATAGACAAAACATATAATTACATTATGGAAACAGGATTAACTTATACAAGCAAGACCGTGGTGGATGAAAGCAACACCGCCATAGCATTGGGTTCGGGCGACATGCCCGTATTCGCCACTCCGGCAATGATGGCACTGATGGAGAATGCCGCAATGCTGGCAGTGAGCTCACATCTGCCCGAAGGTTCCACAACAGTGGGCGGACATATCGAGTCATCCCATCTCAAACCATCGCCTATAGGAGCGGAGGTGGAGGCTACTGCCACTCTCGACAAGATTGACGGAAGAAAACTGTATTTCTCGGTTGTGGCCCGACAGGGAAACGATGTCATAGGAGAGGGAAAACACCTGCGATTCATCGTGGATCGCGAGCGCTTTCTCTCAAAGCTCTAGAGTTTTATTGAACACAGAGACGATTATTATTGAACACAGAGTCACAGAGGCACAGAGTTTTTTTTAAGATATTGGAAGATACAGAGAATTTCTCTTAGTTCCTTTAACTCTGTGCCTCTGTGTCTCTGTGTTTAAATTATCTGTGCCTCTGTGTTTAGATAAAAACATCAGTCGAGATTCCAGCACGACGCGCTATGATATTCACTAATTCATCCTCATCCAATACAATTGACTCATATCCGGCATTCAGCACCCTCACGTCGAGTACATGTATCTTTTTACGAAAGCGCAGTATGGAGTCGATGGTCTGTCCGCTGGTGGAATCCTCCACATACATACACCTTACCCGTAGGACTGATGCCTTCGCATTGTGGCATATAGCCCTTTGAGGAATACACGAATTCCTCGGGCACCACACCGTCCTTGATAATCTTTTTCTCGTGATAAATGTCCCATAAGAACATGTTGAGGGCGCGCACTCGCTGTTCCAATCCACGCTCCAGATAATCCCAATCCTTCTTGGGTATTATCCTCGGCACAGAGTCAAAGGGGAAAAGCTGCTCGTTAAAAATGCCTTTATTGTAAACACCGAAGCGGACTCCAAATCGTTCCATCCACTTGTTGACGGTGTCTCTGCTGTCTGTCAATTCCTTAATGTTTATTCCCATAATATCCTGTGTTTTGTTGTATAATCAATACCATATTTCTACGCCATCCTAGCACAACTCTTAAATATATAATTAACTCCACTTTAGCAAGTAAAGGATGCGCTTATATCCAATGTTCCAAACTGTGTCTCTGTGTTCATATTATCCGTGCCTATGTGTTTTTAAATTTGTTTTATTTGCCTAAAGACGCCATATTAAGCCAGTCTCATAACTCATTGATTATCAAGTAAAAAACTCCCGAACGGCTGATGATTCCGTCCGGGAGTTTTTGCTTTATTTCCTGCGGCAAGGCCGTATTACATCGTTAACCTGAACACCTTGGTCTCGCCGGAGCGATAGGTCAGGCGGATGTTATAGATGTCAGCTGAATGATATTCAGACTTGTCGAGAGCGGGCAGGGCAGTGGGGTTGGAGGTCTTTCTGACTACGCGACCCGCATTGTCGATTACCTCAAGGAGCGTAACGTCGGAGAGGTCGCTCTCTATGCGGTTGATAACCGTGATGTCGTTCAACTGCAACTCGTAAGGCTCGTCGATTGAGCCAAGACGGGCATCCGTGCAGAATGTCAGCATCTGGCTGAGCTGAGTGGTGGCCGAAGGAGTCTCAACCACGAAGGTGAGCATCGACTTGCTGTTGCCGCCGATGGTGATGAAGTGCTTGTCGCCGATGACAGGAGCGGATGAGCGTCCGCAGAGACGTCCGTCGGCATATACGCTGACTGTCGCGTTGTCAACGGCGAAGTCGCCGTTCTTCACCACTGCAATCATGGTCATGTTGCTCTCGCAGTCGAGCTGGAGTGTCTCGTCGGCGATGACAGCGGACCTTGCCGATGTTGAAGCGTTGACCTTCGGGAAGGTGAACGACTTGGTGGCGGCGTTGGAGTAATACTGGTAGCCCATGCCGGGAGTCACCATGCCGAGCGAACCTATCCACTGGTTGTCGGTGAAGATGGCGAAGCCCGACTGTCCCTTGATCATGTCGCCCTCCTGCGGGTCAGCCCCTGCCAGGGCATTGTCCAGCGAGTTGGCTATGCTTACGGGATAACCCAGCCATGTCCAGCCATTGGAGAGAGTGATGACAGTGTTCTCGTCCTCGGCGGGAGTGCCGAGATAAGCCTCGCTGAAAGCAGACTTGGTCTTCAGCTTGTACATGCCGTTGAGTGAAAGGTTCTTCAGCGAACCGCCCCATAATCCGTTCTCGCAATAAGCAGAGTTCTTCTCGTCCTTGATGACCGCGATGGCTTCGTTAGAGTGGGCAAAGACAGAGGCAAGCTCCATGCTCTCGGGCTTGGCGAAGAGCGAGAACCACTTCCATCCCTCATAGCCGCAGGCGATGGTCTGCTCTATCTTGTTCTCGGGAGTGAAGGTCACGGGACTCTCGAACGAGCCAATCCAAGTGTCGGCCTCGTAGGTGAATGCCCTGTTGTCAGAAGCTCCCACAAGCGGATATACGGTACCGGTGGATGCGTCGTACATCTTGTATTCGAGTGCGTTGTCCAGTTCCTCCTCGTTGCCGTAAACGTCCATCATCACAAGGTAAGCGTCATACTTCGGCAGATACTTGGGATGAGCCACGCCCACGCACTTGCCTGCGCGGAAGGCAGCCAGCATGTCATCGGTGTCGGAACTGATGACTCCGTCCACCTTCAGTTGCCCTATCACGTTCATGTTGGACTCGTCGGGAGTGGCTGTCCAGTCGGGTGCCTGTCCCTTGACGTAGAGCGAGACGTATAGTGGCTGCTGTATGCCTTGTGAGCCGGTGAGCATGATGGTGGCATCATACTTGCCTATGGCCATGCCAGCCTGTGGGCTAAACTTGAGCGTCACGTTCTTCATGGCAGGCAGTGAGCCGCTTTCGGAAGATACGTCGAGCCATGAAGGCACGCCGCTGAGCACCCAGTTCTCGGTGATGATACCCGTATTGCTGATGTCGGCAGTGAAGACCGACGTGTTGCCGTAAGGCTGCACCTCGTCTATGGTCTCCTCGTTCCATGTCAGGTTCGACTGCTTCACCAGCACGCTCCAGGTTACAGGCGAGTTGCTGTTGCCGTTGAGGTCTTGGATATTGCGTGCCGTGAAGGTGACGATACGTCCCTCGACAGCAGCGGGCTGTTCTTCTATGCGGAAGGTGACCTGGTTCTCGTTTGCCACGAAGCTGTAGTTGATGTTCTCCAGCGTCTCTGCCTCATTGAGTGCGGGAACGTTGTCGGCTGTTGCCGCCAATGTCTCGGGGCCGGTTGGTGTGAGGACTTTATTATCGATAGTGTTGGTGTAGGATGGAACGGTGACTGCCTGGTTGTACTCGTTGATGGTGATAGTCTCGAAGGGCAGGTGAAGGGCGAGCATATCCTCCCCGCCGTTGGCACGCTTGTACATCCAGTCGTTGATGACCGTAGCCGAGCGCTGTCCCTTCCATATTCTCACCTCGTCGATGCAACCCTGCATGCGGCTTGTGGTCTCGCCGTCCTCATAGCTTCCGAGATAGAGCACTTCTCCTCTTGGTGCATACACCTCCTGTGCAGGTACCTGGGTGCGCAGCTTGCCATCGACGTAAATCTTGGCATATCCGTTGGAGCTGTGGTTGACAGCCACGGCGACGTGGTGCCACTGGTTGTCGTTGACAGCCTCGTCGGTCACCTGTGCGGTCTTGCCGTTGTAGTCGAACTGCAGGCGGCGGTCTCTGTCGATGCGGAGGGCGAGCTTCGAGGGCTTGTTGGCAAGGACATATACATCGCCTCCGCTCTGTTGCTGGTCGGCGTTCATCCAGGTCTCCATCACGAAGTCGTCGTTGTCGTTGAAGCCGAGGGCAGAGACGTCGAGCTTGCCGCCGCTTGTGAGGGCATAGTTGGTGAAGTTCTTCCACCATGCCGACTCGCTGTTGAGGGTGATGTGGCGGTTGCGCACGATGTCGGCAGCCACTGAGCCGTGACCCTCGTCAAATCGCCAGTAGCCAGCAAGTCCGTCGGTGCAGTTGTTCTTCACCTGATGCATAGAGCCTTGCAGCTCGTCGAGCGGGAGGGCCTTGTTCCACAGGGTCATCTCCTGCATGGCTCCCGTCAGGGCGTTGCCTCCGATGGCGAGTTTGCCGTTGCCGTGGTATTCTCCTATATATGACTTGAGGAGTTCAGTGGTGGAGGCATCCTGTGCAAAGCGTGCGTCGAGGCGTGCGTCATCGCGGTCCTGGTCGAGCGAGAGCATCAGATAGAGCCACTTGTCCTTGGGCAGTGAGGCTTCGGAGGTGACGGTCTTGCCGTTGATGCCGACGGTGAGCTTGCCGTCGTTGATGCCAAGGGTCATGCCGTTGTCCTTGGTGCCGTGCTGCAGAAGTGTTCCGTCGGCTGAGTATTTCAGCCACATGCCCATGGCGAACGAGCGTCCGTCGAGGTTGAATGCAGCCTCCGTCGTTGCTGCTGTCTTGTCGTTGATCTTCAGTCCCACGCTGTGAGCCACCTCTCCCTCGTTCTTCACGCCTACCACCTTGAAGTTGTTCAGCTTGGCGAGCAGGTCGTTGCGTATTGGCTCGTTGAAGGTTATGCTGATGTCATCGCCGGGATAGAGCACGCCCGACTGAGGCGTTGGCGTGGAGAGCAGCTGGGGCAGCGAGAGGTCGCGGACGATGGTGATTTCATCGCTTGAGCGGGTAATCTCAGTGGTTCCCTCAAGACACACTGCCAAGGCACGGAAGACGTAGGTCTGGTCGGTGTAGTCATTGGATCTGAGGTCGAGCGAGAATGGCAGCTTGTTGGAACCTACAAGGGCTGGCAGCGGAAGAATACCCTGTGCTTCATTTACGCGCCCGGGATCCTTGACAAACTCCTTGATGGTGACAAAGTCGTTGTCGTGAATGCCCTTGTACTGGAGGCGTACTCCCAGAAGTGAAGACATGCTGTAGTCATATCCCGAAATGGAGAAGAGTACAGGAGCATTGGTGTCGCTGTTGACGAGCACTGTGCTTGAAGCCATATCGACAGGCGAGCATACCGGCTGGAAGAATGCCGAGACATTAATCGTGGAGTAGATGCCGGGGAAGACACCCGTGTCGTCGGGCTGGTTGGGTGAGAACATCGTGATGGCAATGTCCTCATAGTTCAGCACTGCCGTGTTCGACTGCTCGAGGGTGAAAGTCTTGATGGTCTCACCGTAGGGGATGAGCAGCTGGGGCGAAGAACCGAGGTTCTGTCCATCGACCTTGACAACGGCGCCGTTGGGATTGCTGCCTGCCTCGATGCGGAAACCGAAGTAGCAGCTCTCCTTGGTCTCGGAGTTGTTGCGCAGCTTGACGATGAACTTGGCAGCCTCACCGCCGGGAACACCGCTGACGACAGCCTGTTCTACTGCTATCTCAGGCTTCTCAATCTGCATGGTCTTGTGGGAGATGATAGTCTGTTTATCGCAGTATTTGGTGACAACCTCGTCTTCGTATGGGGCACTTGTGGCACCGGCACGGGTGACGAAGATAGGACCAAAGCCATCGGGAGCCTTGAACACATCTACCGAGATATAGTCATCATTGCCATCTTCCTTGAGAGTGTATTTCAGGCTTGTTGTATTACTCTCGCCATTCTGTTCCGTATCTTTTGTGGCAATACTTATTGACTTCTGGCTTCGAGTCAGCAGACCTACACCACAGAAACTCTTACCGGAATTAGAACCATAGGAAAAAGTCTTCGATTCATTGGATGTTCGAGTGACCGTAATAGCTGTGTCACAAACCATAGTGCTGGTTACAGTCGAACCTGCGTCGAACGAGTAGTTGCGGTCGAGATATCTATCACGACTTCCGATAGCCGTCACCTTGGCTTCCTCATTGAGGCGAAGCTGGTACTTCCAGTTGGCTATCTGCATGTTGTAGTATTCCACCTTGTCATCAGCAGAGAGTTCCTCGTTGGCAGGCCTGATCCATTTGTATGTTCCCTCTTCGCCGTATCTCGGGTCATCGGGCATAAGGTTGGTCACATAGCGTGACTCCTCTTGCTTGGCCTGTTCGCCCTCCACGTTGGTGCTGAATTCAAGCAGCAAGTTGCGGAGTCTGACGAAGTTAGGAATCAGTTCATTCTCAATGTAGTGCTGGGTGTAGAGGAAGTCAGTGCTGAATGTCTCGTCCATTGAGATGGCATCCTCCACTGTTGCACGAATGGTTTTGCTCCCTTCATTATCGGTGGCTTGCTTGATGACCACTGCATTACATTCGCCAAAGATAAGGTTAGTGGATGTCCCGATGAAGACATCGCCCGCAGCTCCCACATAGTCCTTGAGGTCGCTGGTGGAGATATCACGTGTGAGGGTGATTGTCTCCTTGGTTGTCTCGCTGTTCTCTACCTCCTTGACTTTTTTCGTTCCCAGGTCAGTGGTTTTCTCCACTTTCTGCTCGTTGAGCACAATGGCACCCACGCCACCACCGGTCTGCATGCTTACGCCAGTTAAGATGGTGTACTTGGAACTCTTGTTAGTAGCATACGATTTCTCATGTTTGGTGGTCTTGGTGACGGTCAGTCCTTGGCTGTAAGTAGTGCTGGAGAGTGAACCTGGAGGGTCCCGCAGTACCATATCGACGCGGTCGGGACCTTCGGTGACGAAGTTATTGCCCTTGGTAAGAGCACCAAGGATGATGGCCTGGAAACCATTGCCTGACCAAGGATAAACCTTGTCGTTGACCTCATAATTTATTGTAAGTTCACGGGTGTAAGGTGACTGGATATTGGGAAGACCTGCATAGAAGACATAGTTTGCCTTTCCCTCGTCATTGAGTTCGAAGGTCTCATCGGCAATCTGACACACCGAACCATCATTCTGCATGACGCTCGTGGTGGAGGCCATCGGGTTCTTGATGGTGACGCTAATGTTGCTTAGAGGCACCTCGGTAGTGTCGGGTTTCTGAGCATTATCCATATTTATATATGGCTCGTAGGCATACAGCTTGTAGATATACCTGTCGAGCATACGATATACAGGATAATCCAGTTCGTAGTTGACGGAGCCGTCTTCCGCCTTTGAGTAGAGAGCGTATTTTTCATACTGGTTCTCGCCTGTCTCAACGCTGATACTGTCCATGCCGAAGCTGCCGTCCTCGTTCTCAGTGACTGAAAGATGTGGTTCCGAACGATAGATGACCTTTGCTCCAGCCACGTACTCGAAGTAGCGGTATCCTGTTTCCGTCTCAACTGAGTCTGTCATGACAATCTCGGGAGTGGTGGCATCGAGCATAGGTTTGTTGTCGAAGGCAATGTTTTTCTGTGAGGGAATGAAAACATTGCTCATCGTATAGTTGAGCGGTGGCAGATATGCCGCAAACTCGCCTGTCAGCGAGTCGGTCTCGATGGTGATAACACGCTTACCGCCCTCAACGTATGCCTTGCCGCCCTGGGTGTCGGTGGCGAAGTCGCGCCGTTCGGGGTTGATGTCATAGTTGACGGAAGCACCTATAGTGTCCCTCTTGGCATTGATGAATCTCATCTCGTACTTGGGGAAGGTCAGCTCAATGCGTGCCTTGCCGATGTTGGCCTTGCCCTGCTGGAGTCCGAGCGGCTTGCTCTCCTCGACGCTACCTCCTGCCACACGTCCTGCCACCATCACCTTGGTCTCGTCCCAGAAGGTGAGGTTGCTCATCGGCTGCTCGAAGGTGAAGCGTGTGCCAACGCCCTTGGAGTCTTCGGGGAAGCGCCCGTTGTTGGTGAAGACGTGACCGTTCTTCTTTATCTGGAGGAAGTGGTCGCCGATAGGCACGTCAACGGAGTAATGTCCTTCCTCGTCAGTCATGATTGGCTCGCCATCCTTGGATGCCACAAGACCGTCGATATACACGTATGCCTCATGCACAGGGATTGTGGTGTTTTCATAGAACACATTGCCCTCCACGGGGAACGAGCTTACATCGGTGAAATCGACACTGTTGTGGGTCAGTGAGCTGTTGCTGATGAAGCGGGTCATATACTTGGCATTGAACTCGTGGATGCCAAGGATGGGGCGCACGATATAGCTTGTGCCCTCGCCCGAGAACGGTATGCCGCGTATCTCATAACTTCCCTCGCTGTTCGTCTCGCCATACAATGCGAGCTGCTCGCTTGTGGGCACCATGGTCACTGAGCGCGCTCCCGTCATCACTGCGGCATGGTTGCCGTTGGCGATGCCGTTCTTCTTGCTTACGTCATAGGCGTAGGGCATATTGTTGATACCCTCGTCGAGAGGCCAGTAGCAGAGCAGTCCCTGCTCGGAGCCTGAGAGGATGCGCTTGTGGTAGTGGTTGATTTCATTCCTGTTGAGCACACGTGTCCACACGCGGACATCATCCACGTAACCATCGAAATTTTCGCCTTCCATGGTGTTGCCGCCTACCATGAGACTTGCCTCCCCGGCGTTCCAGTCGATGTTTGTGCCGGCAATAGAGACGCTATCCACTCCCTCTTCGCCTACCACGCTGATGACATAGTTGTTGTTGCCGTCGGAGGCAAACGAGAGGTTGCTGTACTTTTCGATAGGAACTTTAAGTCCTGTCTCTGTCGTTTCTTCAGTACCTGGCAATTTTACCTTTACGGCAAATGTCGTGTCGTTGCCCTCAATCTTGGAGAGATAGAGCGACATCTGGTCCTTCACGCTCAATATACAGTTGTTGGCATTCAACGATGACTTGCTGGCTGCCATCACCCACATCTGGATGGTGTAGGGGTTGTTGTTGAGATTGTTTGACTTGACCTTGTCGGAAGGTGTCCACAACAGGCTGCCGCCTTTTGCACTGGTGCTGAGCGAGTAGTACTGTTCCTGGTTGTTGTCGTCGTCGATAACCTTCTCAAGACAAACTTTCACGCCTGGTACTGCCGTACCAGTGCCGTAGGTGACACGGCCGGTGACAATGCCTCGCGCGACGCTGAAACCATCGGCGTCGATGGACGAGCCGATACCCCATTCTCCCAGGCTAGGATTATTAGCCCTTTCTTCTTCAGGAATTTCTACGTATGGGGTCACGCGATACATATAATACTGTCCTGGCTGGGCGTTGTTGTCCTCAAAGATATAGGTGGAGGAAGTGCCGTTGACTTCATACACGTCAACGTATGATGCCGTGGGGTCGTTGAGAGGTCGGCGGCTCACCACGTAGCGTGTCTCCGACGAGCCTATCTGGTTGACTTTCCATGTCACCTTGACAGTGTTGGCATAGGTGCCTCGTGTGGCGTTCACCTCCGTCACCTTGGTCATCTGTTGCAACGTGATTGATTTTTCGGCTATCCAGTCGGTATTCCAGAATTTCAACTTGACGCGATATTGGTAGGTATGGAATGTCATCAAGTTGTTCCTGTCGGTATATGATGTCGATTCACCTTCATACAGGACATCCCATACACCCGAATCTTTATTGAAACGTTGCAGGGTATAGGTCAGGTTGTATGCATCTGTTTCCGGTTCCCAGTTCAATGATATTCCACCGTTGTTGGTGGTTTCGGCATTGAATGTAATCTCGAAATTCTTCTCGTCTCCCACTGAAGAACTAAGTTTCGTGGTAAGTGCAGAATTGAAATCCGGTTCTGTCGGAGCTGTATATGTGTCTGGGACAAACATCACGGCATAATCATAATTGAAGCCTACGGGCGCGGAGTCTTCATATTGGTTGATGTTGCAAGCCAAAGTGGCGATTTTCTTCCAACTACCGCCATTCGTTGACTTGAAGACGTAATTTTTTCCCTGGTTGTCGCGATTACTGGAGTTATTCGTCCACTGTAGTGAAGTCTTCTCTGTATATTTGTTATAGGAAGCCTTTAGGTCACTTGGATTTTGGAAACCATTGTGGGTCCATGTCTTCAATTCTCCATCCCGGAGCTGACGCACATTTTTTCCTGCCACATTGACAGTCCTCTCATAGTATCTGTGATAGTATAATACGATACTTTCGTTTTCCTTTTTTGCAATGGCCATGTTATGGGTCATCTTTCCATTGGTGTTGTAACCATTGCCAAGGTTATTGAGATAGTAAATGTCACGACTTTGGGTATTTTTATTATCTGTAAAGAGGATAGCAGTTGCTGGCCATCCGCTCTCAACAACCAGATTGCTTGTGGTGGCTTGTACGTTAGTCTTGCTTGTACGTTTAAAAGTTACATCAGGAGTCTTCATTAATGCAGTATAAGCAGAGCAGTTTACTTCTCTTATTTTGTCAATATCGTAGTCACCATTGCTTTCGTTGTCATCAATATCCCAGCGTCCTTTCATTCGTATATAGAAATGTTTGTTCATAACAGAACCGGGACCGCTTCCTAATTCGGCGCTGGGATAGAAACGTCTTTTGCGGTAGTACCTGTCTTTATAATTACATCCGCTGAGCTGTTCGGTAGTTCCGTATTTGGTGTTGTATTTCTGCTCGTTGCTAACGCAGCGGCCGTATGACAGAATCTTGTATTCCGCTCCATTCCATCCTATGTAGAACTCTGATTTAGCCAGGATATCATTGATACCATTGAAATCATCGCTGATGTACTCAAAGTCAATGTATGGCTCAGCTGGTGTGGGGGTGTGGTAAATCTTGAAATAGTCCCCCGCGTTGTCTGTGTCAGCCAACGCCGTGACGGCATTGGAGAGCTGAAGCACAATCAATAGTAGGAACCCTTTCAGTAATGTGAAAGAGAGCCATCGGGATAGGTGTGTCCCGAATTGTAATTTTGTTTTCATAATTATTGTTTTTTTTATTTATATTCAAATGGTTTATTCTCCCCAAAGGTCGCTTTCCTCATTCCAGTCAGAATATCCATTTGGCATAGACTGATTGATGTCAGAGCCTGCGAGAAGAGTGGGGGCGGTGTGCATGAGATACACCGTTATCTCGGGTTTGACGTAAGTTCTCTTTTTCATCGGCTCAGGTATTTCTTGTTGTTCTGGATATATATGCCATCGTTTGACGATGAGCCTAATTGTCTGCCGCCCAATGAATAACGCTTGCCATTAAGTGGCTTGTTGTCCATATACACCCCGTCGATGCCAGTCTGTTCCGCCATAAACGAATCGTCGAGGGCAAGGCTGATGGTGAGTGCTGCGGCCCGTTGCTGCGACTGTGAGGGATTGAGATATGCCTGGAAGGGCAGCAGGTTGGCATTATCGCCATATACGAAGGCAGTGAGTCCGTTGGCTCCAGCCTTGTTCTTCAATACGTACATCGGCTGGCTGAGAAGAGGCAGGTAGGTGCCGGTGAAGGGATAGGAGGTCAGCGCATCCTCCGTGTCAGGGTCAACACGCAACGCTGTTGGCGTGGCGGGAATGACATCAGAGGTGCTGACAAATTTGATGTCCTTGTCCTGAAGGCTGATGCTCTGCTTGGTTGATACTTCATTGCCCGACTGGGTGTAGAACCGCTCGCCGGGGAGGGAAATAATATATGGTTGGTTGGCTGATAAGGTTTTATCTTTATAGATTATTTCAGTTGTCACATTATCGTCATTTGCTCTGGTTATGGTTGCCAACCAATATCCGAGGGTTTCGGTAGCTATATATCGTGTGCCGATATTGGTAGTATATCTATAAGGGCTGAGCACCTCGCCGTCGGCCTCGAGCTGCGCATCGAAAGGCAGGACTATGGTGTTCCATCCCGACTTGCCGTCAGCCCACGACCATGAGGCTCTGGTGAACTCAGCCTTATGACCGTTGAGCTGGATATCCTTGGGGCAGAAGAAGGGGCAGTAGTTAGTGGAGGTGCCTCCCTGAAGGATAATGTCGGTGAGAGCCTTGTCTCCGGCTATGGCATTTCGGGTTATACCCTCGGGAGCCTTGGTCACGGATTCATTGAAGAAGAAGAGGCAGTTGGGATTGCAATTGGTGAAGGCTGAGGCGATGCCTATGGGGGCCTCGTCTATGTTGACATAGCAGAGGTTGGCATTGCCTGCTGCGAGTGAACTGATGTCGGTGGTCTCCCAGTTGCCGAAGAAATGCAGGCGACTTGCGGATGCCAAGGCTGTAGTGGCTTCCTCGCTATTGATGTCGCTTGCACTGAATGTCTTGTTGGCTTCACCGTCGAGGCCTGTTGTCCAGCACAAGAGTTTCGGATCAACGGGTACGGTAAACCAGAACGGGTCACCGTCATCAGGGTGTCCTACGATATCGTTGGTCTTGAACTCGCAGGTCTGAGGCACATCCACGATGGTGGGGTTGGCGAAGTCATCACCATAGAGCACCTTGAAGTGGAAGGTCTCACCCTCTGTTCCGGGAATGGTCAGCGTACACTTGAATTTGTCCTGGGTGATGCTTCGTCCGATGCAACGCAATTCGTTGTTCTGGTCATACACCGCCACCTCGTAGTTGGTGAGCTTATCACCGTTGCGTCCCCATCGGGCGCAGGTGATGTAGGTCATGTTGTTGGGATATTTTGTCGTAAGCACAAAATCCTGGAAATACGTCGGACGGTCGTACAGTTCGTCGTACATCCCTTTCGCGTCAGGCTCTGTGTCATACGCCCACAGACTGCATGTGGCAAAAGCCATGCACACAAGAGTCAGTAACAATTTAAGTCTCATAAATACGTTATTTTAATTAATAATGTTTGCAAATCGCTCTGCAAAGATAGTTAAAAGTACGTATTTTACTGTTCTTTTATGTGCTGGAATTGTGCGTATTTGTACAACTTGTTGTTGCAATAAAAATATACATCTTGTAAATCAGGGGCTTACGCGTGTGATGTTACAACTTTGTTTTCTTGAATTCAGAGGGCGTAATGCCAAATTCCTCGATGAAACGTCGGTGGAAGTTGGCACGTTCCATGCCGCAGTCGTTGGCAATAGCCTCTATCGAATACTGCGGATAGCGCTTCATAAGCTCAATGGCATGGTTGAGCCGGAGTCTGTTGATGTATGACGGGAACGAGCAGTTGGCATACGCCTTGATGACGGATGAACACTGTGTCTTGTTGATGTTGAGCATTTGGCACAAGGTATCTCGTGTGAAGTCGGCTTGGAGGAAGAGCTGCTTTTCGCGTATTGTATTGTCGATGCGCTCAAACAGCTCGCGGTCGGCAGCATCGTCCTTGTTGTCTGTCCTGCTATGGTTGGCTATCTGTATCAGCTGCAGTTTCTCCTCGATGTTGCGCACTACTGCCTTGTTTTTCTTTTGAATTATGCGGTTGTATCTTATGATGGCTGCAATGGCTGCGAGGGCGAGAACGATGATGATGACAGCCATGACGAGGAACATCCTGTTGCGCTTTATCACGGCATCCTTCTCGACGAGCTGGATGTCCTTGTCGCGCGATTCGTATATCTCCGACAGTTCCATTGCTGTCTGCTTCTGGTTGCGCAGGTAGAGGCTGTCCTTGAGGCTGAGGATTCGGTTGTAGTAGCTGTTGGCACGATTGTGATATCCAAGTTGCTGCGATGCTGCCAGTCCGTTGCTGAGCACTTCGTCGATGAAGAGTGTGTTGACGGTGTCCTTGTCTTTATATGAGGCGTCCTCCTTTTGTGCTCTCTCCAATGCCTCCTTGTATCTGCCTGAAAGCACCTGGTAAATGGCGGGTGTGTTTTGTCCCAAGTCGCTCTTGACGTATTGTGTTGCCATCATGCGGCGATAACCGTCTTCCGCCTTATCCTTGTTGCCGGTATTGTATAATACACAGCAGGCGACGGACAGATATTGGGCAGTGAACTTGTCGTGCAGACCGTCGGCGAGGTCGGGGCATGTGGCGAGGCGTTTGAGTGTCGCCTTGCAATCAGCCGTCTTGGCGAGTGCCTCGCGGTGGCGTCCCTCGTCATTGAGGTATTGTATCTCTTTAAGCTGCACGGCAAACATGTCGGAGACATATACCCAATGCGGTTGCTCGTCTGTCAGCTGTTTATATAGCTTGATTGAGCGGTCGAAGTAGCGGTAGGCCTCCCCGTGGTCGCCAAGCTCGTATTTGGTGAAGGCTATGAACTGGTAGAAATAGGCGATAGCCTCCTTGTCGCCCACGGCGTATGCAAGTGCAGAACCCTCGGTGGCCATTGAGCAGGCTTGGGAGAAGCGGCTGAGGGCATAGTTGAGGGCGGTGAGCATTCGGGCGATGGTGATTTGGGGCAGTGTGTCGTTCTTGATGCTTGGGGCGTTGTATGCCTTCATGGCATATTCCAGTCCCTTGTTGATGTCGTAATAGCCGTCAACGTAGGTCATAGCCCTTAGCAGGTTGACCTTCACGGTTCTCATCTTGTGTGACATTTCAGCCTTGTCGAGCAGGTCGAGGGCCTCGTCGGGCTTGGTGCGGCATATCTTGTTGATATAGGCTACCATTTGGTTTTCTTCCTTTATCCTGTCGGCTTTATTGGCGGCAGAGTCATTTTCTTCGGTGTTTTCGCACGACACAACGAGGAATATGGCAAAAAAGACAGCCATACACCTTATTATATTATTAATGGTAATATTACGAATTATTCCATACATGTAGCGTAGTGTTTTTTAAGACTTTGCAAAGTTACAAAATCTTGGACTATCTCCCAACAAAGTTTTCATATTTTGTGGATATTATCAACATTTTAACATTTGAAGTTTGGGATGTTGGAATAAAAGCGGAAGAACCATTTAAGTGTCGATAGTTACTTTCTTGCTGAACATAAATAAGTTACTCAGACATTGTTGATGGGTGTCGTGTTTCAACTGCCGGTCATTGCCTTCGCCTTGTCAAAGCTCGCCATCATCACCCCACCCGACCTGATGACCCTCATATTGGTCACTATCCCTCTATACCTCCTTGTATGAGATAAGCATAAGGGTTACGCTATGGGTGGAGAGGTGAGAGTATAAATTGATGAGTTAATTCGGAAAATAAGGGATTTTTGACCCAAATCTCAATAAAAAACATAGATTTGGGTCCAAAATCCCTTGTTTTTCTTGCTGTATTGATATTTTTTCGTATCTTTGCAACATAATTGCGACATGAAGTCGTACAGATAATTGTTCTTTGAAACTAATGAACCTCTTATTCCGTTAAGAGTAGCCTACCGAAACGTGCGTAGTTGGCAACGACTGTAAGCCTATAGGTCTCCTCATCATTATGGGAACAGGTAAGTCAATCGCAAGAGCGACCGAACGGCTTGTAGGTAAATGACGATGGAGAAAGCGAATGCCCCTCTGTAATGGCGGGGATAGGGGTTGGGACATCACCCCACGCGAAAGCGGGCAGACTTCCA